>CALBPH010000303.1 GCA_937899365.1 uncultured Leptolyngbya sp. | reverse complement strand
GGGCTAGTGATTGTGGTCAGTGCCTGCGGTGGTCCAGACCAGGTAGCAGATGCCCCTGCAAGCCCTACGAACCCTGACGAAGCGCAGCAGCCCACCGAGGCAGGGCAAGCAAGCTGCGAGCCTATGCCAACCCAAGTTCCTCTGCAGTTAGCGACTGATACCGAGCTTCCCTTCCAGAGTTTTGACTTTCGCCCCACTGAAGTTGAGGCTACTGAGACCACCCTGACCTTTAACGGCAGACGCTACGGGTTTATCTTTTGCAAACGCGATCGCACCTGGGGCATCGAAACCTTCGAACCGGCCCCCGAAACAGAACAGGACTACGCCGAATACTTTGAAGCCTTAGGCGATCCAGACTATGAATCGGTTACTGGCCAGGAACAGTCCTATCAGGCACGAGTGCGTCTCGACGCATCCTGGTTAGACGAGGAAACCGGCTCTAGCAGTGATGCTAATGACGTCGAACAGGTCATTTTCGAGCTCATTAAACCCGGAGAAACCCAGCCTGTCTCCACAGTGCTCTACACAAACACCGATATCGTCGAGCGTGAACTGGGAGCAACGGCAGGGGTGCCCAACGTAACCCAGACCCTAGCCACCGATAAGGCCCTATGGTGGTCCATTGGCTTTGAGCAAGGGGAAGGGGCCAGCGGGATTACAACACTTGTACAGTACAAGTTTGAAACGGATGAGGTTATCCTTTGGCAGCCCACGGAGCTAGGAAATGCTCAAATCACCGATCTTGCTTTAACCGGAGCAGACAACGAGCTGACCCTCTGGCTCGGCACCCAATATTCTGGAGAGGGCAACCCTTACCTCCCAGCCAAAGGACTGGTTGCCTACAATCCAGCCAGCGATACTACCCAAACCTACACGACAGAAAATAGTCCGCTAATTGGCGCAATTCCTACCCGCCTATGGACTGAAGACGACAAGCTATGGATTGCCACAGCTAACGGCGTCTGTGAAGTAGACTGGGCCACCGTTGATGAGACCAATAGCTGGGAATGCTGGCAATTTACAGCCATGGCCGATTTGCCAGCCAATCAGGCGCTATATGCCAGCCTATTAGCCGAAACCGCCATGGAAAACCTAGATACCTCACGTTCGGTAGAGCTGCTCTGGGTAGCTGACACTGACATCAGTACGTCAGAAGCGCCGCTGCGATACGAAATCAGCTACGAACCGGGCATTGCGACTCAGCTGGGCCAAGGGGCAGAATACTATACCGGCCCAGAGGATGAACCAGATAATGGCTATTTTTGGTGGCCGGGCCAGGATTGGAGCTGGAATGGTGAGCGATTTGTACGATACTGGGATCAGGTCGCCGTTAACTATGTTGGCGGTGGTCCCCAGGGCATTGGCCCCAGCGACTACGAGACCTATGTGGCTGACTGGCAAACCATGCGTGGAGAGTTTGAACTGTTGGACCTGACGGAAGAAACAACTGATATTAAATACTACTCGGCGTGGATCAATGGGGCAGACATTGAACCCTGGGTAACGGTTACTGCAGCGACCAAGGCTTCACTGGAAACAGCCAATCCGACAGAGGCCGTCCTGACCGAACTCAAACAAGCGGCTAATTGAAACCTGTGAGCAGTTCTAAAAAATCGTACTACCGCTTAGAGTAATTCAGACCTTAAATCAGCAACAGGACAACAGAAATCGACCATGAATGCCTTATGTTCATGCCAGTGATGCCGTATTTACATGGCTCTCAGATTTGACTAGGCATACTGTTTTATCATCAATAACAACATCTCAACAGATGCAGCTGCCATGCCAAGACATTAATGTCTTGGCATGGCATATTTATTGTTCTTGCCTCGGAGAATATATTGCAGCTGTCAGGTTAGTTAGGACAACGCGTATCCCTAAAAGCCTCAAACGACAACCGCAAACCTGACTCGCAATCGACGAAGGCTAGAGCTTGGCACCCCTAGCAATCACCCTATCCTCTCCCTCAGAAACTCTTGGTATCGGCGGCAACAGTGACTTACGACAGGTCAGCAAACAGCTGCGACCAATCAATGGAGGAGGGTCTTACACCCTGGTTAATAATCTCAAAGGTCTGATCCACGGTGGTTGTGTGCGTCAAGCATTCCACACAGACAGCAGCCACATCTTTCCGACTAGTTTGGCCCAGCAACTGATCGCCCTGGCCTAGAACAACATTCTGTTTGCCTTCGGTCGATGCCTTGATCAGCGTGTTGAGATCGTAGGACGTGTAGGGACCATCAATCAGCCGTCCGGGGCGGACGATGGTGTATCCCAACCCCGAATCACGTAGGGCAGTTTCAGCTGACGCTTTGGCATCTAATACACCATAGGCATTAAGCAGGTTAAAAGGTAGATCTTGCTTGCGTTCTACCCCAAGGGATGAAACCAGTACAAACCGTTGAATCGGGTAGTTTTTAGCGGCGGCAATTAAGTTTTTCACCCCTTGACCATCGGCAATCGCTGGAGAGTTTTTGGTATGTTGCTGGCGATAGTCGGCATCTAAAAAAATACGCCCCCAAGTAAAAAACTGCTCTAACGGGTCAGCGGGCAATTCCGCCTGCCACTTATCTGAAGGAAAGGCCGTTGTCCCACTGCAGCACAGCACAGCATCAACCCCCTCTAGAAGAGTGTTTAAGGTCTCTGGCAATCGCAGATCGGCCTGCACCAGCTCTACTCGGTCATCCAGTTGGCTATCAAACAGCGGGCGCGCTTTGACAACATTGCGAGTGACGGCTTTGACCCTATGCCCCTGGCTGAGGGCATAGGCGACGGCTAGCTGCCCCACACCTCCCGTAGCACCAGTGATGAGAATCTGTTGAATAGTAGACAAAGTCAGTTTATGGGGATGGACGACACGTTCTCACCAGTTAACCCTAAAACAGCCCAGCAGCCCAATCAAGACTGGCTAGATTAGAATAAAAGACCATCAACCGCTCACCAAAACCATGCCTCAACTGCGTCAAACCTGGGATAACAGTCACTTCTTTAAGGGCACTGACGACCCGAAAATTGCAACAACTGTCGCTGAGGTCAAAACCAAGATCGCAGCAATTGCAGCGACCTGTGCCCCCTTTACCCAGAAAATTGAAACAGCTGAGACATTGGAGCCACAGGAATTTGCCACGGTACTTGCCTCCCTGCAAACCATTCACAAAACTCGGACAGCTTTGGCAAAACAGCTGGGCAATGTGCGTACCTATATTTCTACCGCGCTGAGTGTGGATGCCAAGGACGCTAACGCTAGCACTCTGCGCTCAACGCTGCAGCAAATCGGGGCAGAGCTGAACCAGGCGATGACGCCCATGGAAGTATTTTTAAATCGGGTTCGGCCTGAGTTTATTGATGTGCTGGTTAACGATCCGGTGCTAGGGGAAATGGGCTTTTTGCTGACCCACCAGCGCAAGCTCAGAGACCAGTTGCTCAGCGTCGCTGAGGAGAATTTAATTGCTGGATTATCGGTCAGTGGTCTACAAAGCTGGGGAAACCTCTACACAGAGCTGGCAGGAACGCTGAAGTGCGACATTCAAGGTGAAACCGTGGGGTTGGCTAAAGCGGCCAATCTACTGAGCGATCCAGAGCGTGGGACCCGGTTAGCGGCATGGCAAGGGGTGCGCAATGCCTGGATTGGCCATCAAGAGACAGCGGCAACTATTCTCAATGCAATCAACGGCTGGCGACTGGAGGAAACCCAAAAGCGGGCCACGGTTAGGGAGCTGCACTACCTGGATAAAAGCTGTCACCAAAGCCGCATTGAGCGCCCTACCCTAGATGCGTTGATGGAGACCACCTATCAGCAGCGGGCAATTGGCCAACGGGCCTTAAACGCCATGGCACAGGTGCTCCGTATTCCCCGCATGGCCCCTTGGGATCTGAGTGCTCCAGCTCCGGCGGCAGGGAATAGCCAAACCATTTCGTTTGATGATGCGATCGCACTGATTGCCGATGCGTTTCGACAGCTAACGCCGGAAATGGGGGACTTTGTGGTGATGATGGCGGCCCAGGGATGGATCGATGGTAAACCAACGCCTAATCGGGCGACGGGGGCCTATTGCACCCGGTTTTCAGAGCCGCGCGAGCCGCGAATTTTTATGTCCTTTGAGGGCACCATGGGCAACGTCATTACCCTGGCCCACGAGCTAGGGCACGCCTGGCACAACTGGGTGATGCGCGATCTACCAATGATGCAAACCTATTACCCCATGACCTTGGCGGAAACAGCCAGCATTTTTGCGGAAACACTGGTGCGGGATGCCCTGCTACAGCGGGCGGAAACCCCGGCTCAAAAACTGGAGATTCTCTGGCAGGATGCGGAGAGCGCAGCGGTATTTTTACTGAATATTCCAGCTCGGTTTGAGTTTGAGAAACGGCTGGTGGAGGCTCGCAAGCAGGGAGTTGCGATCGCACCCAAACTCAAAACCATGATGGCCGACAGCTGGCAGCACTGGTACGAAGACAGCCTCTCAGAATACGACGATATGTTTTGGGCCACCAAGCTGCATTTTTCCATTGCCCAGCTCGGTTTCTATAACTATCCCTATCTGTTTGGCTACTTGTTTAGCTTAGGGATTTATGCCCAGCAGGAGCGCTATGGGACAGGCTTTAACGACCTATATACGGCCATACTACGGGACACTGGCACCATGACGGCAGAAGAACTGGTGGGCCATCATCTGCAACAGGACATTTCGCAGCCCCAGTTTTGGCAGGCTAGTTTAACGATCGTTGAGCAAAGCGTTGCCAAGTTTGAGCAACTGGCAAACGCCCACTAAACGATTGCTGGCGGCGTTACATCCTGATTGAACACCCCCAATGGCGCTAACCTAGTGAAGAACTTTTGAGCATCTGGGACATAGGGCAAGATTCACTATGGTCACAAGCACATCCCTCGACTGGATTTTTTTTGACTGCTTCAATACCCTAATCGACGATTTTGATACCTCTGGCTATGAAGCTGGGTTGGCCCCCATGTATCAGGTACCCGTGGCTGCCGGTCTTTACCAAGCTATCGAAGACGTTCGTGCTGACTACCATCGCTGGCGACTAGAGCACATTGCGGGGCAGCCCCATGAGCAAACTCTACAGCAGCGATTTCGCAATCTGCTGGCCACCTACCGACCAGAGGCAGACGCCACCACCGTTGACCAGGTGCTAGCAGAGATGGAAGTGCAGTTTATGCAGTGCTTTCCCAGCACCTTACGGCTGCCAGCAGGGGTGGAAAGCATGCTGCAACGGTGGCAGGGGCAGGTATCCATGGGGGTAATTTCTAATTTTTTCCTGGCGGACTGGCCAGCCAAAATGCTAGAACGCCATGGCCTCAGACCCTACTTTAAGTTTGTGCTAGACAGTGCGGAATGTGGCAAGCGTAAACCCGGAGATACCATTTATCAGATGGCGTTGGAAGTGGCCGGAAACCCAGCACCTGAGAGAGTACTGTTTATTGGCGATCATCTAACCAATGATGCGATCGCACCGCAAAAGTTAGGCATGCAGTCGATTTATTTTGACCGCTCAGCCGAACGAACATCCTCCTCAGCCGCACCGCCCAAAATCAACGCCATTACCCATTGGGATCAATTCATCCCAAATCCCTAGACCAGGACAGAAATGGGGAGAACCCCTACCTCAGTTAGGATCTCAGTTGGGGCCGCCCCTGACAGAACTCTCTAGGGTCAGGGTAGCCTAGGGCTCAGCTGAGCTAAATCAGATGGATAACACCGTCATATAATTAGATAAGATTTATAAAAGTAAAATACCGCTTGTAACCGATTTCCCATTTCTAGTGCACATAACAGCCACCAACTAGAGGGCATTAAAAAATATCGGCACCCACCGATCACAATCAACTAACTGGCTCAATTATTTTTTAATTAATTATTTAAATTTATTTTCTATGCCCCTGAAATCCTCTAGAGTTCCCAGCTTAGTTCTCTCT
>CALBPH010000302.1 GCA_937899365.1 uncultured Leptolyngbya sp. | reverse complement strand
GATCAGAAAACGAACTTCGGCTCATGCTCTCACTTTCGCCAGCAGCTGTTGAATCATGCGATTGGCTTGAGCGCCGTAACCACCGCCAAACAGGTTGAAGTGATTGAGAATGTGATAGAGGTTATAAAGTATTTTTCGGGTGGAATAGCCCAGTGATAGGGGATAAACCGACTCATAGGCATCGTAAAACGCCGCTGGAAACCGACCAAACAGCTCGGTCATGGCCAAATCAACTTCGCGATCGCCATAGTAAGTGGCCGGATCAAAAATAACGGGCTCACCTGCCGTTGTAATAGCCGCATTACCAGACCACAAATCCCCATGGACCAATGCAGGAATGGGGTCATGACCAGCCAACAGGTCAGGTAACGCGGCTAGTAAATCCTCCTGCTGGGGGAAGGAACCACCCCGTCGCTTAGCCAGACGAAATTGGTAAGCTAAACGCTGGTCCCGCCAGAAGGTCAGCCAGCTTTCCTGCCAGTCATTGGGCTGATGGGTTTCGCCGATGGTGTTGGAGCGATGCCAACCAACACCCAAATCACTGGAGGTGCGATGCATGGCCGCCAAATTTTGCCCCAGGTTAGCCCAGGCGCCCCTGCCCCCGCCAAGGTCCAACCACTCCATCACAATGTAGGAACTATTCCCTGAGAGGCCACAGCACAAAGGCTGCGGTACCCGAATAGTTTGACTGTTATACATTTCTTTGAGACCAGCCAGCTCAGCCTCAAACATAGCTAACTTGCTAGCCTGATTGAGCTTCACAAAAAATGTGGTTTGGCCATTGCTCAATCCATAGGCCTGATTAATACATCCTCCCCCCACTGAGTGGGTTCGCTCCACCCAAAAGGGCTGCTGGCTCACTTGAGCAATCTGCGCGGCAATCTCAGTCCAAACGTCCGCCATACTTTTGACTCCTCAAAAAACCACCCAGTCTCCTACCAACGCCCTATCTTTGGCAGCACGGCCAATGGCCGTGCTGCCAAAGACAAAGAACTGCTGCTCAGGCTCCAAACCCAAGTCATCGCCTGCGGCTAAATAGCTTCAGGATGTAGCCTCAATGCACCATAGGCCGTGATGGGCAAATAGCGACGCACCGCTGATTGGATCATCTCCGCATCGACGGTCCTGATAGCCGTTGGGTAATTTAGGGCGTTCTCAATATCACCGGTCAGGGCGTGATAGTAGCCATACATGCTGGCGCGGTCACTGGAGGTTTCATTACCAAAAACATAACGATTGGCAACCTGGGTCCGCACTCGGCTCAGCTCAGCCTCACTGACTAACTCATCGTGGAGGCGCTGAATATGCGCTAGAACCTCAGTTTCAACTGTCTCTAGCTGCTCTGTTGCCAAATTTGCTGAAATATAGAACACCCCCTGCTCACCGTAGGTGATGTTACTGGTGGAAATACTATTCACCAGGGCACGGGTTTCCCGCAGATCTTGCACCATACGGGCTGTGCGTCCCTGACCCAAAATCGAAGCTACCACGTCTAGGGCGTAGGTTTCCGATAGCTGTCTCAGCCCCGGCACGCGCCAGCTCATCACCAGCCGAGCCTGCTGCAACGTGCCATCGGTGTAGTCAACTCGGGAAATAGCTTCGAATGGTTCTTCAGGGGTACTCACTGGCACCCCTTCTAGAGGCCCCGTAACACTCTTCTGACGGCGCTTAGCCAGGGCCTGGTCAAAGCTTTGCTCAACGGTGGCAATCAGTTGCTCTACCGGCAAATCACCCACGACGACGGCGGTCATATTTTGAGGCTGGTACCAGCGACGATGGAAGTCTCGCATTTGCTTGGCAGACAGCTGTTCAATCACCGATGTAGGACCCAGTACAGTTCGCCGATAGGGCAGCTGCTCAAAATTTAAGGTCATGGAATGTTGAAATACTCGCCGCCGCGGATTGTCTTCTGAGCGACGGATTTCTTCTAGAATCACCGGTCGTTCTCGCTCAAAGTCACCATCATGTAGCTTGGCATTCAGCAGGAGTTCTACTTGTAGCGGGGCAAGTTTGTCAAAATCTTGAGGCGCTGTTGTGATGTAGTAATGGGTATAGTCTTGGCTAGTGGCTGCATTTGTAATGGCCCCCCGCTCTTCGATGAGGCGCTCAAACTCACCACACTGAAGTTGAGGGGTGCCCTTAAAGATCATATGCTCTAAGAAATGCGCCATCCCATTGATGGCATCGGACTCAACCCGAGAGCCTACCCGTAGCCAAATATTGAGGTTAACAGCGGCTGTCGGCATTTGTTCCGCAATAATGGTTAGACCATTAGCCAACCGTTTTACAACGGGTTGGTTAGTGATTTCGGAGGGTACTGAGGTCACAACCATGGGCAAACTAAAATTTCGTGATCATTCTATTTCTTATTCTAGTCATCTAGATACAGTAAAGTCTGGGTAAAAACAACTAAGAGAGCACGAGAGAGATCTATGGGCACTTGGATTAAGGAAACGGATAAGGCAATCTATCTGATGCAGGGAGGGTACTATATTTCCAAAATTTCTAAGTATCCTTCTAAGTCAAACCCTAATGAGAAAGTGCTCAATGTCAGTGGCATGAAGTCCTGGTTTAGTCGTGCGGATTCGCCCCGTGGCATGACGGTTTCCCAAAGCGGTCCCCAGCCTAAACCGATTCCGAGGCAGATCGTAGAACCCACTAAACCTGGGACAAGACAGACAAATTCTAGCGGTGTGAATTTGATTAAGTCCTTTGAAGGTCTGCGGTTAAAGGCGTATCAGGATGCCGTTGGCGTGTGGACAATTGGCTATGGCACGACGCGGGGCGTTAAACCTGGTCAAGAAATTACTGAGGCTCAGGCTGAGGCCCTCATTAAGACGGATCTGACTCGATTTGAGCGGGATGTCAGTCAAGCGGTTCGGATCTCGATTAATGATAATCAGTTTGCAGCGCTGGTTTCATTTACCTATAACGTTGGCTCTGGTGCCATGCGTAGCTCCACCCTCCTCAGGAAGCTCAATCGCCGCGATATTAACGGGGCTGCTAATGAATTTCCCCGTTGGAATCGAGCGGGTGGGCGAATCTTAGCGGGTCTTACCCGACGACGCAATGCCGAGAGGGCACTGTTTTTAGGGCAGGATTATCGACGTTTTCTATAGGTTAGTACAGCTCAGATCAACGTAAGGGTGACCATTTGTGAGTCTGCGTCATGTCATCCCCTATGCTGAAAGGGGTTGAGCAGTATTAAGCAGATTTTTAGATGCAACGAACGTTTCCCCGTTGGTTAGTTCCTTATGCGTTTTTGGCACCAGCGCTGCTGGTACTGGGTCTTACGGTATTTTGGCCAGCACTACAGGCGTTTTATTTGAGCTTTACTGAGTATGGCTATGACATTACTCAACCGCCCCTGTGGGTAGGGTGGGGTAATTTTGTACGGCTATGGCAGGACGAGACGTTTTGGCAAACGCTAGGTAATACGCTGGTTTATCTTATTGGGGTGGTACCGGTACTTGCGATCGCACCCCTCATGCTCGCCATCCTGGTCAACCAAAAACTCAAGGGCATTTCCTGGTTCCGAGTGGCCTACTATACCCCTGTCGTCATTTCCATGGTGGTGGCAGGCATTGCCTGGCGATGGCTATATGCCGAGACCGGTCTGCTCAACCAACTCTTTAGCAGCATCACCGGACAAACTATTCGGATTCCCTGGCTCACCAGCCCAAACCTAGCCCTGTTAAGCGTCATGGCGGTCACCATCTGGAAAGGTCTGGGCTACTACATGGTGATCTATCTAGCTGGGCTACAGGGCATACCAGCAGACCTATACGAAGCCGCTGCTATTGATGGCTCTGACCGATGGCGCAAACATTGGGACATCACCCTACCGCTAATGCGCCCCTATATGTTTCTCGTGGCCGTCATTTCCGCCATATCAGCCACCAAAGTTTTTGAAGAGATCTATATCATGACCCAGGGCGGACCACGCAGCAGCTCTAAGACTGTGGTCTACTACGTTTATGAGCAGGCCTTTGTGGACCTGGAAATGAGCTATGCCTGCACCATTGGGCTAGTCCTGTTCATTATTATCTTGGCCCTATCACTCGTTAGGCTACGCATCGCGCCTGATCAGGTTTCAGACACTTTTTCATAACCCCCAAGCAGCACACTCTCTTTGAGCCCCAGCTTAGAGCAAACCTACGCCCGAGAAAGCAGTTGGCTATTTAGGAGTAGGAGATGGACCAAACGAAAAAGTTTGAAGCCGGCTTAGCAAGCGTCAACAACAGCAATACCGAGGGTTTCTACCTCATCCACCCCATCCACCGACAGGGCAAGATCCACAATCTCACGTAGCTGGTAGGGGGATCCTAGCTGACCGCTTAACACCACCACACGTCCGCGCTGCCGTACTTTCAAACATCTTGCACCGTCCACATTGGTGGTTAAACAATGGGACACACGTTTGGACAAACCGTGGTAATCAAACTCTCCATCCAGTCCGATACGCTCTGGAGGAATAGTAGAAAATAACTGACTCCGGCACAGTGAGCCATCAGCCAACCGACGGGGCTTATACGCTTGCTTTAGAGCAGTTGAAATAGTTGAGCCATCCATAAAATACCTCGACACCCTATGCCCCTAATACTCAGATGTTAACTACAAGGTCCGTAGGCAACCTAAATAAGCGCACTGCTGCTTCAGAGAACTAAAAAAACGCACCACTACGTAACGTTTTTGAAACATCCGGAAAGTCTACGCTTACTATAAACCTTAAGAAACACCCTGCAAGAATTATGTATTCTTAGAAACTTTTTAACACAATTAACGACTAATTAATGCTGCTACTGCACTAGTAGCACTACGGCATAGGCTGAAATCCCTTCCTCACGGCCAGTTGGGCCTAATTTTTCATTAGTGGTTGCTTTAATACCAATTTGCTCAGTAGAGATCGTCAGTCGCTCGGCCAGTCGAGCCTGCATAGTGGCAATGTGGGGTTTGAGCTTGGGTTGCTCGGCCACAACCACCGTGTCCAAATTACCAATGGACCATCCCTTCGCATTCACCATTTGATGCACCTGGTCCAGCAGTTCAAGGCTATCGGCCCCCTTCCATTTATCGTCAGTAGGTGGAAAGTAGCGACCAATATCCCCCAGACTCAAAGCTCCCAATAGGGCATCCATAATGGCATGGGTCAGGACATCGGCATCGCTATGCCCCAATAACCCCAGGGTATGGGGAATAGTAACCCCACCTAAAATCAGAGGCCGATCGGGCCCTAGACGATGAATGTCGTAGCCATTGCCAATGCGAATACTCATGGGGCAATCCTCAGGTCGGGTTAATACTCGAGCAAAGGGGCGATACCCATGCTCATATTTATTTTCCCATTCCTGCTGCCGCCAGCGCTCATAAAGATCCGGACGACGTTCGCGGGTGCGCTCAATCTGTTGCTGCCGCCGCCATTGGTCAATGGCGGCATGGTTGCCTGAGCGCAGTACGTCGGGCACAGGCCAGCCTCGAAATTCCGCAGGGCGGGTGTAGTGCGGATAGTCTAATAAGCCAGACTCAAAACTGTCGTAGTGTAGCGAATCTCGTTTTGCCACGGTACCCGGCAGCAAACGAATTACGCCATTGAGTAAGGCCAGGGCAGGAATCTCACCACAGGTGAGCACAAAATCACCGAGGGAAACTTCCCGCGTCACCACGTTGAGAATTCGTTCATCGATACCTTCGTAATGACCACAGATAACGATGAGCTGGTCTAGTCTGGTTGACCATTGCCAAAAGAGAGATTGAGCCATGGGCTCACCCTGGGGAGTCATCAGCACAACTTCCCGACGGGGCTGCTGGGGCAAGCTTTCAAGCGCTGCGACGATTGGGTCAATTTTCATCACCATGCCGACACCACCGCCATAGGGCTCATCATCGACTTTGTGGTGCTTATCGGTGGTGAAATCGCGGGGGTTGGTAATGT
>CALBPH010000301.1 GCA_937899365.1 uncultured Leptolyngbya sp. | reverse complement strand
AGGCACAGCCTGCGGTAATTGAAACTAGCCCGGCCAGCGCACCGTTGATAATCATGCCGAGATCTGGCTTGCTGGGTACTAACCAGGACACCATAGCGGCGGCCACTGCTCCTGTGGATGCGGATAAATTGGTGGTCAGAATGATCCGACTAGCAGCGACCGGGTCTGCGGCCATACTGGAGCCGGCATTGAACCCAAACCAGCCGAACCATAGAATTAAGCCGCCTAGGGTTGCGATCGCAAGGTTGTGCCCTGGTATAGCTTTCTCGCCTTGTTCATAACGACCGGCCCGTGGTCCCAATAGCCAAGCACCTGTGAGGGCGGCCCAACCTCCCACACTATGGACCACTGTCGAGCCCGCAAAGTCTGAGAAGCCCATGGTCTGTAAAAAGCCGCCCCCCCAGACACAATTGCCCACCAAGGGAAAAATCAACAGAAATAGGACCGCACAAAAAAAAAAAAATGCAAAAAAATAAAAAGAAACCACCACGGCACCAGACACAATGGTTGTGGCCGCCCCAGCAAATACCAATTGGAAGAAGAATTTAGCCTCTAATGGGATCCCGGTCCAGGCCAAGGAGCTAAAAACACCACTGTAACGCTCTCCTGTCAGCGGACTTAAATCGAGACCCTGTAAAAAGAATCCTGAGTGACCGAATACAGAATTACCATCCCCAAACATAATGGCAAAACCAACGGCCCAAAAGCACAGCGAAACCACACCAAATACAATCAGGTTTTTAGTGAGTACATTGACTGCATTTTTACTCTGACAAAACCCGGTTTCCAGCATGGCAAACCCGGCATTCATGAAGAACACTAGCGCCGCACAGAGCAGTACCCACAACGTATCTACGGTGACTTGGAGAGAGGCCGGCACAGGAGCACCATCAGCTGCGAGTACTGCTCCGTTCCAAACCAACCAAATGGCAATGGCCAAAAACAGGATAGGGTGCCACCCGATTCGGCGCTGGCGAAATTGTCTCATTATGAAGAATCGCTCTAGGACCGCACGTTGGAGAGGTAACGATAGACAGCATCGTAAGAGTGAGATGGCAATCTATCGGTGGCTACGTGCGAATGTGTAATAGACCTATATTTCCCAGAGAGATTGTGTTCTCCCATGCAATTGACAATGCTAAACAAAACTCCGAGTCAGTCGGTTGCCGTTTGCAATGAACAACACGATGACGGTATTCACGTAAGAGATTCTACGGCTTAGCCAGGGCCAAAATCCGTTTCGCCACCGTTTCTGTTATGGGCATGACTGACAGACGATTTCCTCGCTTGACCACCTGAAGTTCGTCAGGGTCAAAATTATCTTTAAGCTCATTGAGACTAACGTAGTGATCAAAAGTCTCAACATAGGTAACCGTAACGGTATGCCAACGAGGATCGTCAGGATTGGATTTGGGGTCGTAGTACTTGTTAGTTTGATCAAACTGCGTAGGATCGACCACCATTTCCTCGCCGATTTTCATCAGGCCAGCAATGCCAGGTGGCTTGGTGTTGGAATGATAAAAGAAGGCGAGGTCGCCTACGGTCATAGACTTTAGGAAGTTACGGGCCTGATAATTGCGCACACCGTCCCAAATCTCGTTGCGATCGCGTTCCAAATCATCAATGCTGTACACGTCTGGCTCAGACTTCATTAACCAGTAGTTCATCGTTTTTCAATACCTCCTGTAGCTCATTCCAAATCCCATCCTGCCAGCCAATGGGCCAAGTAAGCTTAGCGCAACGACCATTAGCCGCATAGGCTAAACCCAAGTCAATGGGTCGCTCAGGTAAGTACTGTAGCCGTTCGGCCCATTCGATCACCAGTATCCCAGGCTCCACCTCTTCCCCGTCCCAATAGGTTTCTAGATACAAACCATCCGCCGCTGCCCCGTCCAAACGATACAAATCGACGTGATAGAGAGGCACGCGTCCTGTCAAATACTCGTTAATCAAGGTAAACGTTGGGCTATCAATGGTTTGTTCAATATTTAACCCCGCCCCCAACCCCTGGGTTAGGCTGGTTTTACCACTCCCCAACGGGCCTGAGAGCAATAGTGTAGACCCGGCGGGTAACCGCTGCCCCATGAGCCAACCGAGGCGATGGGTGGCCCTGATGTTTGGCAGTTGAATTGACATAGCCATGGGCATCGCTAACTCTGAGCAGGGCAAGACGGGGTACGGAAACCAACCTTGGATAGGCAGCCCTCCAACTGTATCGTTAATCTAATAGCGAGTTCACACCGAGTTCAAGACAGGC
>CALBPH010000300.1 GCA_937899365.1 uncultured Leptolyngbya sp. | reverse complement strand
AGAGGTTTCATAGGGGCATACACCCACAGAATGATAGCTGGCACGATTGTTCGTATAGTCAATATTGAGAGAAAAGTTAAATTGTTGTTCGCCTAACCCAGTATTGCCAAAATCTAGCTTTAGGCTAAAGTCGGTTTTGGTGGCATCACGGCCATCTACCCAGATAGTATTGTTGTAATGCTTGAGGGTACCTAAATTAAAGATTTCGCCCTCCTCAAGCTCGATGTCGCTTACCCCCGCAAAGCCCAGACCACTCTTCTGGGCAGTGCGGTCCCTATGGGAGCCATAGTATTGATAGCCGCTGCTGGTGCGGTAAGAACCGTAGTCTGAGATTTTTCGATGACCGGCTTCTTGAGTTTTGGTGTAGCTGTAGTAGTCATAGACCGGATCGCCCCAACGAACCTGGTTGACGCCGTTATAGTCAAAAAACTCGACGTAGTTATCAGAGTTATACGAAAAAGCAGCCTGTTCGTAGTTAGTAATCGCGCTGTTGTTGTCAGCTCGACCAACGGTAGTGCCATTTGATAACTGGGCGTTATCAAAGATAGCAGATGCGCCGGAGAGGGTGAAAGCATAGCCAGGAGCTGCTCCCATGCTGCCAATCAGGGTGGCAAGACTGAGGGCTACTCGAATATTTGATGTGTTCATGGTTATTTCTGTTGCAGTGCGGTGGTCTATCCGTATTGCTGACCTTGATAAGTTAAATTTAAGTCTTAAAAGTGGCGCTGAAATGCTGGTAAATACTGATGTTTTCTGTGAAGAGTTGGTTAGTCTCATGGCTTTTGACGAGACTTTTGTAGAGTCCTTGGCAAAGACCAACTGTTATTGTTGATTGGCCCTAGGAAGTTTTACGGAGGGTGCTCCTAGATGAGGATTCAGGAGCGTTTAACATCCGCCAAGATGCTGGTCGCACCTAAGTTTCTTGGGCTTGATTACAGACTGTGAGACGTGGGGCTGAGGGGGGCTAGAACGTGAAAACTAGCTTTATTGCCCAGGTGCTATCGTGGCGGATGACTTTAATCTCACGAATGAATTCTCGAAAGAAGAAACGCCGCTCTGGTTCTGAGAGGTCTTCCCAAAATTGAGGAATACTGACGGCCTGGGAGAGTTCTTTGAGGTTGACCGGGGGCAGCTGGGCCAGTTGCTGGGTGAGCTGGGCAATCTCTGTTTGCACACCATAGGTGCGTAAATCGGCGGTGGTTTGGTCCAAAATGCCCTGGGTGACCAGTTGGGGTAGCTGTTGCAGGATGGATTGTTTAGTTGCGATCGCAGCTTCTAAAGCCCCTTTGGGATTCCGATCGGAGGTGGGAAGGTGGGCCACCGCCTGGGGCAGCTCGGTACAAATAGCCTGAATCGTTTGATCCAAAAGAGTTTCATAGGATAGTGCCTTGCACTGAGCCGGACAGCCTGGTACACGCATGTAGGTGTAGTCCCGAGGGCGGCGACGGCCACTGACTCGACTGACGGTTAGTTTGGTCTGGCACTGCTGGCAGGTCACCAGACCGGCCAACGATCGTGGAGCGCTAGCCGTTTTGGGCGGCAGGGTGCGATTACGACGCAGTAGTCGGTCAATTTGGGCCGCTTCGTCAGCATCTAATAAAGAGCGGTGGGTATTGAGGATAGTGCCACCGTCACCATAGCGGGTGTGACCTCTATAAATGGGGTGCTCTAACCATCGCCGCCCAGTAGAGACTGACACTTTTTTGCCATATTGCTTAGCGATGTGGCGGACGGCCCCCCGCAGTGAGCCGTACAGCAAAAACTGTCCAAAAAATCCCTTGAGCACTGGGGCCGTTGGGCGATCAATCACATACCCCTGTTTGCCACGACGATAGCCATAGGGGGCTTTGCCCGGTGGCGGTAAGGCTTTGAGCCGTTTGGTCGCATGTCCTTGCCGAATGCGCCGCTGCCGCTGAGCCGCTTGTACCTCGGCTAAAATGACCGGCAGCTGTGGATGCGATTCTCCAGGGGCGGGGGTTTGATACGTCTGTTCTGTGGCGATTACCACCGTCCCCGCAGTTTCTAATGCGCTGAGGTGTTCGGCGACTGCGGTTAACGAATCCCCCAGTTCGTCTAGTCGTCGCACCAATAGGTAGTCGGGGGCGTGCGCTAGGAGTTCCTGGAGCTGAGGCCGCTGCTGGGCGGCATCTTTAAGGGGGGTATCTCTGTAAATACGCTCAACCTCCCATCCCCATAGATTGCCATCAACCGGTGGGTCTAGCTGAGGGTCTGTGTATAGGTAGGCGGCGATTTGCTT
>CALBPH010000299.1 GCA_937899365.1 uncultured Leptolyngbya sp. | reverse complement strand
ATGTTCATAATTACGAACATCTATATAGCTGTCGCGATACTCTTTGTACTTGACGTTTGATAGGTGGGTGTTTACTTTGCGTACTTCTCGTTCTGCACCTGGTAATGGCTGTCAGCCGTAGGCAGTTGTCAAGGCGTCAGGAAAGTGAGAGTTGCCGACAATGAAGGCGTCCATTGTATTTACTGATTGGGTGCGGATACGATGCTGGCGAGCCAGTTCAAGGGATTGGATGGAGGGGCGGTGAGAATGGGGTGTTTTTGGATCATGTAGTTACACGCACAATCACCTGGGTGGATTCCACTGTAAGAATGAGCTGATTGGTTTGGGTATCTAAATCTCAGTGTTTCAAGGCCAGAGTTGATGAGTCAGGGAGTAGATGCTGTAGAAAGTCCATGATGGGATACACACAAAGGCTAATCCCTATCTATGTCTTTTCCACCTCATTTGGATCACCAAAAGTGGACAAGAGCCCGAAGTGGGCATCATTAAAGAGCGATAGAATTACCCCTACTTAAGTACCGGCAGTTTTACTGTTACTGTCGTGCCGCTTGTCATGCTTGAGGTGATGTCAAACTCTCCCCTATGGGCACGTATAATGCGTTGAACAATAGCCAGTCCTAAGCCGTTTCCGCTAGGTTTTGTGGTAAAAAATGGTGTCATAATCTTTTCTAAAATCGATGCTGGAATTGAATTTCCTCCGTTATTAATCTGCACCGTTAGATAGTTTGCCTTGGAGGGTTGAGTAATCTCCCAGGTAATGGTCTCACCAGGTACAGTAGCTTCACAGGCATTGGCAATCAGATTAGTAAACACCTGTTTGAGTTTGTCAGAATCGGCAGAGACGATAACAGAAATAGGATTGGCTATAAATTTAATCACATGTTCCGCCACAGAAGGATGGGAACGTAGGGACTCGAGCAAATCTGTACTCCACTTGTTTAACTCCAAAGGCTTGCGGTCAAGGGTTTGGAGTTTAGAAAAGAGTAAAATTTCATTGAGCAATCGCTGTAGTCGTTCCGCTTCCTCCAATGCTATATCTAGCCGGGCTTGAAACCGACTGTCTAGTTCCAGCTCTTTAAAACTGGTTAATCCCAGTAGAATTGTTGTCAGTGGATTGCGAATCTCATGGACAATCATAGACGATTGTTCCCTGACTTCAGTCAGGTGAGCCAGGGCCTTTTGAGCCCTAATTTCAGCTTGTTTGCGTTCGGTGTTTAGCTGTTTTCGCTCACTAATATCCCGCACCATCGCTAAAATACATTGCCGCCCTTCAAACTCAATGGGGGCTGCAGAAATTTCTGCAGGTAGTTTATTGTTTGATTTGGTTAAACAGGTGAGCTCATCGGTCCAGCCCTGTCCCTGGTGAAAAACGGTTTGGGTAAACTCGATGAATCTGGGAAATTGTAATGGTGTTGAGCAGTTCCTGTCGTGAGTAGTTGAGCAACTGGGTGGCACGAGGATTGGCTTCCAAAATCTGATCATGGGACGGATCAATCACAAGAATAGCGTCATTGGATCCTTCAAAAATTTTTCGAAAGCGCTGCTCCAATGACGAATGAGCAATGCTTTCCACATGAAGCTGGACCGAAACCCGCTGTAGCTCCTCTCGATACTGGTCTAACTTTTGGTTTAATTGTTGATTAATGGCAACCGGTTTGTCCTTGGCTATGGAGATAGGCTGGTGTTCCACAGTCGTGTAGCAGCAGCGTTCTAGCTCAATGGCCATGGCAGCCTGATTAGCTACCAGGGTTAAAACCTGTTGATCTGTAGTGTGAAACGGCTCAATGGAGGGACGCAGCGCTAGCAAAATGCCACAAAACTTGCCCTGGGGAGTTGTTAAGGGAACACCACAGTAGGCGATGGCTAAATTTGTCTGGAGGGTATGTGCTCCCAGACTGGGCAGCTTTTGAGTAACAACATCATTTGCAAGTGCGCTCCAAGCATCTGGGCTTTCCAGTTCGCCGGGCTGTAGCTCCGGGCTAACAATAAACTCATACCTTCCTAGCCCTAAGACCTTGCCGAGCATAATTCGGCTGGCTCCCAAACCCTGGCGTAACG
>CALBPH010000298.1 GCA_937899365.1 uncultured Leptolyngbya sp. | reverse complement strand
GCCATCTAGCACCCCTGGTTTTAATAATCGACCATAGGCGGGTACCTTCATAGCTGTTACACCAATGTTTTGTGCCTGAGCTAATGGCAGCACAGTTGGAATAAACGGTCGAGGATGGTGGATATCGGCTGCATTGATCGGAATTAATGTATGGTCGAATGGATAGCGCTGTAGACCGATTGCAATAATTTCAGGTTCATGATGACCTGTAATACCACTAAAGCGAACCAATCCTTGCGCTTTTGCTTCTTCTAATGCTTTGACCGCGCCATTGTTTCCAAATAACGTGTCGAGCTCAGACTCAAAGGAAACATGGTGAAACTGCCAAAGGTCAAGATAGTCTATGTAATGATCGCTCCATGCTCCGCCAGGCACCATCATAATCACGAGCTGCTGTCTTGCTTGCTAAAAAAATCTCGCTCCGATATTGGGGCAAAACTTTACCTAAATACTGTTCACTGGGTCCATAGCTCGCTGCGGTATCAAAATAACGAATACCTAGGGTAAATGCTCGTTGAATCTGTTCGATGGCAGCTTGTTCTTGGTTGGGGCTCGATAACGGTGTGCGTCCCGCTCCACCTAAGCCTAAAATAGGCAGCTCTACCTGGGTACGTCCCAACTGACGCTGTGGCATCACAGGTGTAGCCAGTGTTGTTGACGATGACGGCTCAGCGGATAAAGGTCCATCAGACGAAGTTGAGTGGCTCGGTGATGCAGATGTTGACTCTTGTTGGCTAGAGGAACATCCAATCAGACCTAATGCAGTTGTAACGCTAGTTGCAAGAAACTGTCGCCGAGTCTTTCTCTGATATATTTTGATAGGGTGGGGATCGCTCAACTTCAGTGTCTCCTTTCTCTACAACGTAAATGACTGAAGTCCTCTACAGGATAGCAAGATTAAATCTTATTGAGCATGGTAAATGAATCTAGCGGGCAGGCGTTTAGAACGGCTCAATTTGCGCCACGACTTCAGGCTCATTTTGGCCGTTGACCTGCATTACTACGATTTCCCCAGATGAGGCTCCACTGTCTGCGATCGCAATAATATTGACGAAGTGAGTGACTAATACCGTGACGCCCCGTTTATCTTGATGGGTAATCATAAACTCCCTCAGCATCTGGGTCTGCTCGGGCTCCTTAGCACGATTTTCAAAAAAGGAGTTCAAGGCAGGGAACGGTTCGACAGGGCCAAGATCCATTGCTGTTGCCGTATCCAGGCAGCGACACCATTCGCTAGAGAGCACCTCCTGCACGGCTACCATCTGGGCTCTAAAGGCATCTCCGGTACGTCTTGCTTGGGTAATGCCTGCCTCAGATAGGTTGCGTTGCGTCGAGCAATCGCCAAGCTGAAAGTTAGGTGGATCGCCAGTTCCAGGTGCGATCGCATGTCGCATAAGCACATAGTAGTGGGTATCTGCCTGTCGGAGTTGTGACCAAATATCATCCTCAGAAACAGCGACTGTTTCTGGATCTTCTGGCTTCGTTTCTAAGTTCGACTCGGCTATATTTTCAGAAGGCGTACTCTCGGTAGTGGGTTGGGAAATCGCATTGGGAGAATAGGATAGCTGAGGTATATTCCTACAGCTTGCTAACCCCAATAGAAATATCCCTGCAATGCTTGTGAGGGTTTCTCTTGAGAGAATCATAGTAACTCAATGATAAAAAATATTGTACGAAATCCTGGCTGATAGTGTCTGATATTGAAGGGCATCCACAAGGGAGTGCCCCTACAGGGTTGTTTATTTTTAATTGGGTTTAATGAATTCGGATTTGTATCATGTACAGTTAGCCTAAAATTGTTGGTGTAGGAATTCTTCTCTTGTTCGATAAAAATCTGCTAGGAACTTACTCTCATTATTGGGTTTTGAAGTCTGCTTAAAAGAGTTTTTAGTTGCTGGAAAGCTCTATTGTTTTATCGGTTAGTCATCACTATGAGAACTTTTCAAAGACTCTGGACATGAGCTAGCAAGAATTGATTTTATGAAATCCAGTGCGTTAAGAAGTTTGCGATCGCATCCGCTTCATAGCTAGGTAACTCATCATTACCCGGTAAAACTT
>CALBPH010000297.1 GCA_937899365.1 uncultured Leptolyngbya sp. | reverse complement strand
GGAGGGCGGGTCTTAAGGGGTTGGAGAAGTGGCTAGCTGCCTCCTTGAAAGAGGCATGGGGTATGGAGCAGGACTGACCATAGCCGCACCGATAGCTGCTGATAAACAATACGTAGAAAATTAGGAACTTAACCCATGATGGAGCTATACCAGTTTGAGGCGTCTCATTATTGTGAGAAGGTCCGGCTGATTTTGGATTATAAGCAGCTGCCCTATAAACCTGTGGAGGTAACCCCCGGTGTGGGACAGGTGGATTTGTATCGGCTAGCGGGACAGCGTCAGGTGCCGGTGCTGAAGGATGGGGAGACGGTGGTGGCGGATTCTAGTGCGATCGCAACCTACCTAGATGAAACCTATCCCGAACGCCCCATACTCCCAGCTGACGGAGCCATGCGGGCACTGTGTCTAATGCTCGAAGACTGGGCGGATGAGTCCATTGGCCCCAATGCCCGAAAAGCCATGCTCGGCGCATTTAGCCAGCACCCCAGCTTTCGTACGGCACTGTTGCCCGCCTCTACACCAGATGTGGTCAAGGGGCTGGTGAGTGCGGTACCTGGGGATTTGCTCAACCTGTTGGGTACCGGCATTGGCTTTGGCGCAGATGATATCAAGGCGGCCACCCTGAGTTTGCAAAAGGCCCTGACCTCCATCTGTGCGGTTCTGGCGGAACGGCCCTATTTGGTAGGCGATCAGCCCACCCTGACGGACTTTACCGTGGCCGGAATTTCCATGTACCTCAAGTTTCCGGCCCAACGCTATGTAGACCTGCCGGATGGATTGGGGGAAAAGGGCGTTCCCGGCCTGGCGGATGCCCCCGAATATGAGCGGTTTTGGACCTGGCGCGATCGGCTCTATGCCGACTACCGTCAGGTGCGTTCCGAGCCACCTCAGAACTCTGGCAACGGCGGCAGCGGCCCGGTAAAAATTGGCATTGAGTAGGGTGTCTGCGGCTATAAGATGGAAAGCGCAGTCAGCGCAACACCATGAGCCCTGTAACAACTTTTCAATCCTTGCTTGGCACCGACCAGGCAATGTCCTGGTCCAGCCTTGGCGATACTCGGTTTGAGGCGGCTGATGAACTAGCAATTGTCTTTCCCCAGTCCCTAGAGCAGCTATCGGCGGTGGTACGCACCTGTTATGACCAGCGATGGCGCATGCTCAGCTGTGGGCAGCGGACCAAACTACACTGGGGCATTCACCACCAGCTACACAACATTGATGTGGTGATTAGCACCGCCCGACTTAATGGCGTGGTAGAGCACTGGGTGGATGACTTTACCATTCGTGTGGACGCGGGAATAACGGTTGCCGATTTGCAGAGCAAGCTGGAAACCGAGGGACAATTCTGGCCCGTAGACCCGCTGTATGACCAGCAAGCAACGGTGGGGGGCGTTGTAGCTACAGCCGATGGCGGCAGCCTGCGCCAGCGATACGGCAGCGTGCGCGATACGGTCATTGGTGTCCAATTTGTCCGCTACGACGGCGAAGTGGTGAAGGCCGGGGGGCGGGTGGTCAAAAACGTGGCGGGTTACGACCTGATGAAGCTGATGACGGGGGCCTATGGCACCCTGGGGGTGCTGAGTCAGATCACCCTCAGGCTTTACCCCATCGCCGCCCAATCGCAAACCATTGTGCTCTCCGGTGCCACGGAGGCCATTGCCGAGGCAGCCCTAAAAACCCGGCTCCAGGGTATTACCCCCGTGGCCATGGATTTGATTGGTGCGGCTGGCGGCGTGCGACTGGCGGGGCGCTTTCAGGGTATTACCGCCGGTGTAGAAGAACAGGTGACTCGGTTTCAGACCATTGCCGATGGCTTGGGGCTAACGAGTAAGGCCGTGGAGGACAGTGCGTTTTGGTCGTCACTGGCGCTGCAGCTGGCTAGCCCGACAACGGTGCTGTGCAAGGTCGGGCTGCTGCCCACCCTGCTGATCCCCCTGTTACAGCAGCTAGAAACACTGCCCTCGGGTTGGCTGAGTCGGTTGCACAATGCCAGCGGTCTGGGGCTACTCGCCCTGGCGAGCGGCACCCCCGACCTGGTTAAAACCCTGGAGACGTTAAGAGCTCACTGCACCGCCCACAAGGGTTATTTAACCGTCTTGCAAGCACCGCCATCCCTATCCATGGATCCCTGGGGCTACACCGGCAATGCCCTGGACACGATGAAGGCGGTGAAGCAAAAATTTGACCCCCATGGACTGCTAAATCCGGGGCGATTTATCGGTGGAATTTAATAAGACAGATCGAAGTTTAAACTTTGCGTACGTTCCCGCATAGAATGGTCAGGTCTGTTCGATCCTAAATTTTTGTGAAATTATCCGTTTATCACACACCGGAAGAAGCACCGGTTGATAGCCTCCCCGACTGTGCGATCGCAATTGACGTCCTCAGGGCCACCACCACCATGGCAGCTGCATTTGCCGCCGGTGCCGAAGCCATTGAAGCCTTCAGTGACCTAAATAAGCTGGTCCAAGCCAGTGAGCAATGGCCGTCTGAAAAACGAATCTTAGCAGGAGAGCGTGGCGGTCAGCGGGTAGACGGATTTGACCTAGGTAATTCTCCCCGTGACCATTCCCCCGAGCGCACGGCTGGTCGACGTTTATTTATGAGCACCACCAATGGCACCCGCTGTCTAGAGCGCATTCAAGCGGTACCCCTAGTGATGACCGCAGCGCTGACAACACGTCGTGCCGTAGTCGACAAACTTTTAGCCAAGCAGCCCGAGACGGTCTGGCTGGTGGGGTCCGGCTGGGAAGGCACTAACTCCTTAGAAGATACGGTGTGTGCCGGCGCCATTATCCACAGCCTCATGGCCAAAACCGGCCATAGCTTTGTAGACTGCACCGACAATGACTCCGCCGTCGCCGCCGTCGCCCTCTACGATCAATGGAAAGATCGCATGCTTGAACTAATGCACGTAGCCACCCACGGTCAGCGGCTGCTGCGTCTTAACAACACCGCCGATCTTGAATACTGTGCCCAACTGGATGTGATGGACATTGTGCCAGAGCAGGAAAGTCCTGGGGTCCTGATCAATCCCTAAATCCACCACGGCACATTAACTCACTCCCCCACCGTGACCCGCTGCCCCGATTCCACCGACTGCTGCATTGCGGCCGCCACTCGCAGTGAGTAGAGGCTTTCCTCGGGTTGTACATACAAGGGTTTACCCGTGAGCAAATGCTCCACCACCCAATGGGTGTCCTTTTGAAATAGCCCTTGGCGGGGAGCCGCAGCCAGACCGTGCTCTCCGGCTGCGGTCACTAGGCACCCCTGGTTACCATCAAAGCTCAGGCAACCTTCGGCGCCCCTAATTTCTATATAACGGCTACGCTGCCACAGACCTTCGCCTTTGCCGTAGGTAAGCTCAGCCAACGTGCCCTGACAGAACCGCAGTTGGGCGCTGTAGAGACAGCTGCGGAAGTAAGCCGAGTCTAGCTGCATCGTTCCCTGACAGGTGACGTGGGCCACCGGACCTAGCAGGTCTGTGAGCCGCTGGATTCGAGAGAGGGCGGCCATCAAGGGAAAACCCACAAGCTCTGGGCAGTAACTCCACTTTTTGGGTGCAGGCTGCTTGGGGGCAAAGGTGCGGTAGTTAACGTAGTGGGGCTGACCGATAGCAGCCAGATGCTGCTTCATCGCCAGGTGCAGACCGCCAATCAGCTCAATGTGCTCCACATGCAGCAGTCGCTGACGTTTACGGGCCAGCGCTATTAACTGAGTCGCTTCAGCCACAGTTAGCGCCAGCGGATATTCAACCACAACGTGCTTTTGGTGTTCCAGGGCCTGCTGCACCAACACACCATGACTGGCATTGACGGTACCCACAAACACCAGATCTAGCTGTTGAATCTGCCACAGGGCCTCAATGCTAACCGCCACCACCTGGTGCTCTGCCCCAAAAGCCTGGGCCCGCTCAAGGCTACGACTAGCCACGGCAATCAGCTGAACCTGGGGAATTTTCCGCAGGGCTTCAGCTCGTTTACGGGCCGCAAATCCGGTCCCAACTATGGCAGCATAAATTGTCATTGATTGTGGTTGATTGGACAACGACGTGCTGTTAAAAGAAAGACCATGATTTAGATGTATTGGTCTGATTATTAAAGCGGCTAATTAGCCTACAAAGGCAAGGGTGATATAGACAACCTTTTTAATAAGAGAAACCTAGACTAAATTGAGATTAACTATCAATAATCCATAGATAAAATACAATATAAGTTTTTTTAATGAAAAGATTAATTAATGATAACTTGTTTAGGGTGTGGTGGAATGCGTGTCATGGCTGCCAAAGCTCTGTATTTACTGTCTGGAGAGCATTTTCCGGTGATCCGTTAATATCCAGGCGCTGAGATCCATAAGTAAAACCGTGGGAAAAGCTTTAGTTTGATTACGAATACCATTCAACCATCTGCGAGAAAAGTAGCGAAGCATTAGGGTTTTCTCGTAGTATCAGAACTGATGTTGATCTGATAGCTTCCCTATTAAGGACTTTATAGGAACTATTAAGAGTTGACAGATTACAATCACTGCAATAGTAGAGGATATTAACATGGCAACCTTTAAGGTTACTTTGGTCAATGAAGCTGAAGGTCTGAACACTACGATTGACGTAGCTGAAGATGAGTACATTCTTGACGCGGCTGAAGAGCAGGGTATTGATCTTCCCTACTCCTGTCGCGCAGGCGCTTGCTCCACTTGCGCAGGCAAGATTGAGTCTGGCACCATCGACCAGTCTGACCAGTCCTTCTTGGATGATGATCAGATCGAAGCTGGTTACGTTCTGACCTGTGTGGCTTACCCCACTTCTGACTGTACTGTTACTACTCACCAGGAAGAAGCTCTTTACTAAGCTTTTGCCCTGTTAGCCACTGGCCAGTGGCCTGACCTCAAGGTTAGCCCGCTAGCAAAAATAGCCCCCTCCTTACCCATGGGTAAGGAGGGGGCTATTTTTTAGGATGGAGCACGGAACCCTTGACGCAAGTCTGCCTAGGGAAGTGAAAATGCCGGATCGTCCTCTGGCGCAACGGGGGCTGCGGGCTCGGCGGCCTCAGCGGGGGCGGTCTCAGGCTCCTGCCACAATACGATGTCGTTGGTGATGGGGAGCAGCTGGGTGTTGGGATAGTAAAACTGCAAAATGCGCTGGTAGGGCCAGCCGCTTTCCCCCAAACGATAGGAGCCGGTTTGGCTCATGCCAACACCGTGGCCAAAGCCACCGCCAACAAAGGTATAGCCTTTGAGGACAGGTGGGGTTTGCTTGGCAGCAGCGCTGTCTGCGGCTGGAGCATCGGCCTTCTCATTTTCCTTGGTTTGATACATAGGCTCCAGGTAAAAGAGCTGGCTGCGCGGCGGAATCAGGGCGCTGACCACTTCGTTTTTGTGGAGTTCAAAATCACCGACGTCTGTATTCACCAGTAAGGTTTGTACCCGTCCCGCGTCGGAGCGTTCGGTAACGGTGAGACCGGTGACGGCTTTCAGATTTGCTAAGGGGTTTTGGCGGTTGGTCAAATACTCCTTAACTCCGGTGGTAATTTCCTCTAAGGTACCGGAACGTTTCCAACGAAAGGTGGGCCAGTCGTCTTCATTAAAACGGTTTTGTAGGTTGATAAACGAGCGGAAGTTAGCTTCGTCCGACAGGGGGCGCGCGGCGAGATCCCAAGTAACCGCTAGGGAATCCACCACCGGCTGTAGATAGGGGCGGTCAAACCCGTTCCACACATCACTAAAGCGAGCGGTGATGCCACCGGTGGTGGATGAGTATAGGGCATCGATCAGTTCGCCCTCGTAGGTGAGCACTTCGCCCTGGGTAGTTGCGATCGCACGATCTGCCCGCTGCACCGTACAGCTCAACCCGCGATACACCTGGCATTGGGTATCAGCACACAGCTCATAGTTATCAATGGCAAACCGCCGCAAATTTCGCAGGGCATAGGTTCTCGCCAAAACAGCCTGGGCCTCAACAGCAGACTGGGGCGCACTGGGGCCAATTTCATGGGGCACCACACCACGCAGATACAGTTCAATCGGCACCTGGTTGACCAGGGTATAGGTGCCATAGGCATTAGGCTGTAGCTTAAAATCACCGCCAAACAGCTTTTTAGAACCGCCATTTTCAGCAATTTGCACCCGACGATTGGCGCTAGTAATTCTAAACTGCTGGCGATTGTAGCGATAGCCATCAGCAATAAACGCGGCCCTGGGGGTTTCCGTCAGCACCCGGCTATCGATAAACGTATTGCCATGACCGGCCTCATGCAAACTTGCCAGCAGCAATCGACGCAACAGCGGCGTGTTGTAATCCTCACGTTTAGCCCATACCTGCCAGCTACTAGGCTGGGCTAGCTCCGTAGCAATTCCCCGCGCTTTCCATTGATTTGCACTTTCTTCTGCGCTTTCAAAACTGCGGTGGCTGCTCAACACCACCCATTCTTGCAAAACAGGCTGGGGTAGGGGCTCCATCCCAATCAAAATAGTCAGCTCCTGGGTGGTAAGCGTCTGGGGCTGACCGCCGGTTTCAAAATTAACCGTCAGGGTGTCACCGGTTAGGGGCGTCAGGACAAGCTTGTCCTTCTCCTCATCGCCAAATCGCTGAATCAGCCCAATCTGGATTTCTGGATTGAGCGGCGTCTGGGCCAAAACACCCGCAGGAATCATCGCCAGCAATCCTACAGCTATGGCAACAGCTCTCGAACGCTTTACTAGCCAACCACCCGTTAGAAACATACGCCAATCTAAATTAACCCCTCAAACCATAGCCCAAACCCCGGTTAACTGCGTAGGCAATTTGTGGGAGCTTTACCCCTGTTTCTCTCGGCTCATTAATCACAGAATTAGTCACAGAGCCTGGTGTGGGGATGGGGGCTAACCAACCAGCATTGACACCGCAACATCCCATAAAAAAATATTGCAAGTCGAAGTCGTTATGAGTATGATTAAGAAGTTAGTGCGATACACCACTAACCAAATTTGCGGTCTATGATCGCTATGTTTGCGTTTTGTCAGATACTTTTTTAACCCAGCCCTTCAGTAAATACGTGTCAGGAGACTGCCCATATGGCCACTTCAGCCCCCCCGATCAACATTGGTATCAGTGACACTCACCGTCAGGCCATCGCCGACGGTCTATCCCGCACGCTAGCCGATACCTACACGCTTTATCTCAAAACCCACAACTTCCACTGGAATGTGACCGGACCCATGTTCCAGACACTGCACCTCATGTTTGAAGGGCAGTATAACGAGCTGGCCCTGGCGGTGGATGCCA
>CALBPH010000296.1 GCA_937899365.1 uncultured Leptolyngbya sp. | reverse complement strand
GATATCTCTAAGAGGCTGATATTGCCGCCGCTAACCTGACTCACACATGTCATAAGGCATCACGACATTTGCTATACCCTTACATCCGTGGCTGCCAACGTAATGTGATTAGCCAACGAATCTTCTACAGCGGTAAATTAGACAGCTAGTCTGACCAATCATTTTCAGACTGATCTTTCACATAAGCAGCAACGTCCGCAATTGCCTTATTGCTTATACGTCCCTGAAACGAGGGCATCGCACCTCTACCATTGGCAACCTGGTAGACAATCGCCTCAACATTGTGGTCCGTGCCATAGTTAAACAAATAGCTCTCCAGGGCCTCTTGTTTCAGCGTCTGCGAAGAGACAACGGCATTGCTTCCCCCCGCGTGACAGGTAGCACAGTTGTTATCAAACACTTGCTTACCCGCAGTAATATCGCCAGCATAGGCCGGCATAGCAACCATTACACTGGCAATAGTTGCTAGGATCACAGTCAAAATGGCTTTCATTCTAGTTACTCCTCTAAACAAGCTAGAGCCTTTATGTAGCAATC
Source organism: uncultured Leptolyngbya sp. (assembly GCA_937899365.1). Classification (GTDB taxonomy): domain Bacteria; phylum Cyanobacteriota; class Cyanobacteriia; order Phormidesmidales; family Phormidesmidaceae; genus Leptothoe. Next base: position 6,740 of record CALBPH010000296.1, on the reverse strand, counting down.
AACGGAGGCAGTCGACGATTGCTCGTCAGGTTAGCCATTTTAATTTCAAACTTTCAGAGATACGCATTGACCTAACTAACCTGACAGATGCAGCAAAAGGCGAGCGTATTACCAATATAGATAGGGTTTGAGCGATGTCCCCCACTAGGATGAAACATCTTACATTTTTGTAATGCCAGATAGTCTAAGACTTATGGCTCGTACGCTCTAACCCCAGTTGAATGAGTCGGTCAACTAGATGGTCAAACGGAACTCCAGAGGCCTGCCACAGCATGGGGTACATGCTGGTAGCAGTAAACCCCGGAAAGGTATTGATTTCATTGATAATGACCTCACCTGTGGCTTCTAGATAGAAGAAATCTACCCGCGATAGGCCGGCGCCATCAATCGCTTGAAACGCTTGAATCGCCTGCTCCTGAATTGTGGTCACAATATCGGCTGGAAGCGGTGCCGGAATGGCTAAATCGGCCTGTCCACTGGTGTATTTTGTTTCGTAATCGTAAAAATCGGCGTTAAAACTAATTTCACCAATCACAGAAGCTTTTGGGTTATCGTTACCCAAAATGGCGCATTCTACCTCACGGGCAATCACTCCCGCTTCTACAATGATGCGGCGATCATAGCTGGCTGCGCTGTCGAGGGCAGCTTCTAGTTCCTGACGATCCTTGGCCTTGGCAATACCCACTGATGACCCCAAGTTAGCGGGCTTGACAAAACATGGATAGCCGAGGCTAGCTTCGATGTCGTCACACAGCTTGGGGAAAATACAGGGGTTGGAATAGACTTGCGATCGCAACACCTCCATATACTTCACTTGGGGCAATCCTGTCTGAGTAAAAGCAGACTTCATCGCCAGCTTATCCATTCCCACAGCTGACGCTAAAACACCACAGCCCACATAGGGCATCTGCATCAGTTCAAATATCCCCTGGATGGTGCCATCCTCACCATTGGGCCCATGTAGAACAGGGAACCAAATATCAATGCCATTGACAGCCGTGGGTATACGCTGGGTCGGTTCTACAACCCCATCTTCAGGCACCAATGGCTCCCCAGACATCAACACAGCTTGGGCATCCATCACCCACCTGCCATCCTTACGGATGTACACAGGCACCACATCGTACTTCTCTGCATTATCCCCAAGACCCAATGCTCGAGCAATGGCTTGGGCCGAAGAAATAGACACCTCATGCTCTCCCGAGCATCCACCAAATAATAAGCCTACGCGCATCTTTGCCATTGAGTCGGCCTCTTGATCCATCCAAAAATAATACTGTTTATGAGCTACGGGAGAAAGGTCACATAGCAACCAACAGCTACATTATCGATGCCTATATTTTTTGGCACGAGCGAGGACTCAAAAATGAGCAAAAAAAACTCCTAGGCTCAAAAAGAGCTTAGGAGTCAGACATCAGGGTGCATCTACCAGATAACTGTCCACACCATCACCCCCCACTTCCGGACAGAACAAAAACCAACTTATAGCAACCTACTGGTGGCGTAGTCTGTCCTTTAGAAATAGGCGCCACAGCAATGGTCCCATAAAGCTTTCAGATATTCCCTATGACTTGAACCATGAGCACCAAGCTACAAATGCAACTATTTTCTCAAGATGTCAAAAGGAAGCATCAAGATTTCAGAGACTCGGTGTAAAAAAGCAACAGGACCAGAGATAATGCCATTGAACCTTTGACCTTACTCGCGATCTGTGAAGTATTTTTTCTTGTCCGATGGCTGGACAACCGGCAGGGTATGGGAGTTTGGCGGCCTGTGGAATGAAATCGCCTGGCAGCGCAAACCAATCATTAAAAAGTTAGACCTTTATATAAAAGAAGCCACAGAAAAACTGTGGCTCTACCAAGTCGAAGACGATGTGCTGATGGTGGAGGTGCTAGCCGACGGAGCAACTGATATTCCCATCGGCCAAGTTGTTCTCAAAAGACTGATCACCGCCGATCAGGTAATCGAAAAACTATGTAGCGGTCATGCAGACGGGACAACCAGCCCTGACATTGCCACCGTAGCTCAGCAGCACAGTCACCCGACCTAGGGCATCACACCGACCACCACCAGTTACTTTACTGTTTACTACAAAGTGGAGCGCAAATTACTCACAGCCCGCTGCAAGGACGCAAGTGCTCGGTTGTAGCCCAACGCAGCGCTGACCCAGTTACCTTCAGCCTCGGTCAACTCAGACGTAGCTGTCAGGACATCTAGCTGCGTTCCAACACCAGCAGCTTCTCGCAATTGGGCTAACTCTAAAGCAGTAGCAGCCTGGGTAATAGCCGTTCTCGCTGTCCTTACATTTTCTTCATTAGATCGCAGTGTAAAGTAGGCTTCCTCCACCTCAAACCTAATCTGGTCTAACGTTTCACCAAAGCGCTCTTCAGCAATATTTGCATTGAACTCTTGCTGACGGGCTCGGGCTCGGGCGGCACCACCGTCCACCAGCACCATATTAAATTGGGCACCAAAATTGTAAGTATCTGAAGAGTCGTCTAGCAAATCATTCCAACTGTAGTTAGCAAATAAACTTACCTGAGGTCGATTGGCCGCTCGAGCAGCTCGGGCTAACTGCGTACTAATTTCCCGTTGAGCCAGCTGTTGTTCTAGTTCAGCCCGGCCTTGAAACGCAAGTAAAATACTGTCCTCTAGGGTAAGTTCCCAGCGTTCATAGGTAGCATCCCAGCTGTCTGGAGCAGGTACAGGCGTCGCATTGACATTCAGGGTAGACGGCAAATTCAATAGACGGGCTAGATTACGTCGAGCAATACGCTGGTTTGCCTGGGACTGCACCACGGCCTGCTGCGCATTGGCCAGTTGTACGTCAGCCCTCAGTACATCAAAACGAGTCCCCACACCAGCCTGACGACGCAGTTCATTATCACGCTGGTTACGCTGAGCTTCGTCAACAAACGCCTGGTTAATGCGAATCTGCTCGCCACTATCCTGCAAATCATAGTAAAGACTAGTGGTCTGTAACCTCAGTTCTTCACGACGGCGGTCGACCTCAAGCTCACTCAAACGAACCTGTTCTTCGGCTGCTCGCACCGTCGCCAGTCGTTCTCCTGAGGTGAATAAGTCGTACCTAACACCGACAGATGCATTAAAAGTAGTGTCAATACCGTCATCACCAATCGTCCCAAACGCCGTTTCGTTACTATCTTGCTCTTGGGCCGTCACATCGGCTGCAGTCGTCACCACAGGTGAATAGGCCGCACGGGCTTCCGCCAGAGCTTCTGCGTCCTGATCTAATTCTAATAGGGCCACCTGAAGGTCCTGGTTATTAAAGTAAGCCAGCTCAATCGCTTCTTCGATCGTAATTGTCCGCTCATCGCCTGCCTGTAGCAATATCTCCGATTCCACCGTAGGCACATTCAGTGGATTTGGATCTGCCAATAGCTCCGTAGGCGGTAAATTGCTTTCATCCAATAAGTCTTCAGCAGCCGTAGAGGGCGCCTGCCCAGTATCAGGCACAATTTCCCCAGTTTCGACCTCAGGCTCGTTCACATCTTCGGTCGTAGGCGGCTCGTCGACATCACCCTCCGTCGGTAATGTGGGACTGTCACCATCATCGACAGGTTCATCCGCCGGCAAGTTAGGCAGCTGAGAAATCTGAGTGAGCTCTGGGGAGGAAGAGATGCTCGCCCTTGTAGCTGACTGAGCGGACTGAGTCGTAAATAGGGCAGATGGTGTACTGGCAACCACAGCTGGTACTAAAAGAGCTAGATCTGGCAGGCCTGATGTACCAGCAACAGATGATGCCTCCAATGCCTCATCAGACGTCGATATCAATGGATTTATTGTCGATGTCAGTCTATCTGCATCATCTGTTAGCACCTTTGCCAACGCTGGAAATGGTAAAGAGGAAAGGACTCCACTCACAACAGCTAGCTGAACTAAAAGCGCGTGGTTGATGTATCCCATAATGTTTGTGTCAATCTATAGCGAATAACTTTAATGAGTTCATGCACAAGCCAGACAAAAAGACAGCTTAGAACGACATTCAAGCCGTAAAAATAGAAAACTGCCTATCCATGGATACTTTTTCCATCCATGTTCCCTTAAATCAGGTCCTAAGCTAGAACCATTCAAAACCTAGAGGCACACTCATTGAGAAGGGACAAAATCTGATGCAGTACAGGCTGCCAACAATCCATCGATATCGTCTACAGGCAAAACTGGACACTGAAGTTGAGCAGTCAGATCAGACAACGCCATATCGTCAAGAAAATAGGTGTCTTCAGGGGTACCGTGCTGACCTCGCTTCAGCATCAGAGACGGCAACAATAGACCATCACCTAGGTCAGAGCCTTTGAATTCCCCCAAAATATCGTAACCCGTTAGTAAACCGGTGACCGTAATATCCTGCCCCCAGTAACTGCTGTTTACAGCAGCCATGGTTACGGTCAGTCCTTGGACCTGATTTAGCCGTTGAACAATCGGTTCAAACGCCTTTTCAACCGCATTTCCTAAAACCCAGGTTAGACGGCGAGGGACATCAATCTTTTCAGGTAGAGCCTGAGCAGCCACGTCAAACTGTTTTAGAAACAACCGAATTGAGCCAACACCATTACCAATCTGGGGATAGGTTTCATAGTGTGACTCCAACGGCAGTCCCTGTCGAGCAATTAAGTACCATTCATCAGCAAGCCATACAACGGTTGAATCAAACGTTTGTTTAAATTCTACCTGAAGCTGTTCAACCTGAACGATCACCTCGTTGGCTTTAGCCGTATCTACGGGAATCAGCTCATCCTGCACGGGGCGAAAACGCGTCAGCCCCACCGGCACAACCGCTACAGACGCAACAGCCGGTGTATCGCCGATATGAAACTGGGCCAAGTCACGTAACGTACGCTCTAGATGAGCACCATCGTTAATTCCAGGGCAAACCACCACCTGGGCATGAATCTGAAGCCGATGCTCTTGAAACCATTTGAGCTGCTCTAACAACAGCCCAGCCCTAGGATTTTTTAGGAGACGCTGCCGTATCTCAGACTCGGTAGCATGAACAGAAACATACAGCGGCGACAGACGCAGCCGAGCAATGCGATCCCATTCTGCTGGGGGGAGGTTTGTCAATGTTAGATAGCTACCGTAGAGAAAACTCAAACGGTAGTCATCGTCTTTGAGATAGAGGCTGTCACGTTTTCCAGGCGGTTGCTGATCAATAAAGCAGAAAGGACAGCGGTTGTTGCACTGAATCAGTCCATCAAAAAAGGCACTTTCAAATTCCAATCCCAGATCTTCATCAAAGTCCTTCTCTATCTCTACTGAATGGGTTTCCCCAGTGGCATCTAAAACCTCTAGGGTCAGCCACTCATCAGAACAAAGAAATCGATAATCAATTAAGTCACGGGGACGCTCACCATTGATCGATACCAAGCGATCACCAGGCTCAAAGCCAATGTCTTCAGCAATGGAGTCGCTAATCACACTGGTAATGACAGCCGGCTGGATAGACGCACTACGCATAAACCGTTGGGCTAGACAATTACTCCATGATACTTAGACAGACCAAGAATTGTGGAAATCGATTAAAAGGGGACAATACTAGACGTTCTGGATAGTCTTGGTAGCTAGGCCAACAAGAATAGCGACACCAAAAGCAAGGCGATACCACACGAAGACCCAAGTACTATGGCGTCTTAGAAACTTAATTAGCCATGCGATCGCAAGGTATGACGAAATAACCGCCGCAATCAGCCCGCCCACCAGAGGCATCAAACTGGCATCTCCCACGCTTGCCATCTCTTCCAGTAGTCCTTTTAGCTCCACCAGCCCAGATAGCAAAATAGCCGGTGTCCCCAACAGAAAGGAAACACGCGCTGCAGTGTCCCGCTCTAAGCCTAAAAATAAACCTGCCGTCAATGTAGAGCCCGAGCGTGACACCCCAGGTACGAGAGCTAACGCCTGACCTAAACCAACACCAATCCCATCCCACAAATCCAACTTCTCAAAGTTCCGCTTGCGGCTGCCCACCGCCTCTGCAATACCTAAAAGCAGCGCCATCACAATAGACGTGATCGCAATCGCCTGGGTACTGCGAATCACCGATGTCTCATACTGAGTTTCAAAAAACAATTTAATCAGCATCCCGCAGAACACAATGGGAACCGAACCGAGGATAATGCCTAATCCCAAACGAAACTCTGAGGACTGATAGCGCTTTGCCATAGCCGCACTGACAGTATTGCGAGTCACCGTGGTCAAATCGTCCCAGAAGTACCACAAAATCGCCGCCAAACTACCCAATTGAATGACCGCCGTAAACGCCACGCCAGGATCTCCCCAGCCAAGCGCTACCGGCACAATCTTGACGTGGGCCGTACTACTAATAGGCAAAAACTCGGTTAACCCCTGAACAATGCCAATCACAATGGCTTGAAAAAGATTAATTTGTGCTGCCTGGCTCGTAGGCGCTTGGGCCAAAAGCTCAAATGATTGGCAAACAGACATGAACAATGCTCCAATGCTCAAACGTTATTACTCGGGGCCGACATAGCTCTCCCATAAAGGACACGTCCCCTACACACCCAAATCCGGATTACACATTGGGCGATCACCCAATTGACATAACACTGGGCCATCACCCAATTGACATCACCATCAGCACTAGGCCAAACGCGCTAATGCCGATGTGGCACCCCCATAAATCAGGACTCAATCGTCAACATGCATTTCCCATAAGAACAAGCGTATTAACAGACAATCAATTTCTATAAAATCAAAAC
>CALBPH010000295.1 GCA_937899365.1 uncultured Leptolyngbya sp. | reverse complement strand
ATAGGTGGAGGTCACAAAGCGCAACTCTCATTTATGGCCTGCTCGCTCTAGCCAAAACCAAGACATTGTCAACGGGTAGTCTATCCCCTCAAGGTATACCTGTAAGTCTCGCTTTAAACTGCCAGACAGGTCTTTGAGCTTGCGTCCATCATGTAGTAAGCGATTGTTTTTTACACCGACAATAGACGCTGGGCATCAGGGAAATCAGACTATACACTAGAGCTTGGGCGTGATGAAGCATAGTTTTATCACCGTCTTCTACGTTTTTCTACGCCCTTTTTCCAGATTTTTGTCCGCTATGCAACAATGCATCCCTGATTGAGAATGGTGCAAGATCTCAGTTAGCTTTTTACTATAAAGCGATTGAGACGATAGCCGCCGACCGTGTTACGCATTAGCCAAGGTACCCAGCGGACAAAAAATCTTATGGACCAAGGTGCATGTTGCATTAGGTCTGCGTCTGCATCTAAAAAGGTGCGTGATTGAATCAGTTGCAGATTGGCCCACGCCTCAATCTCGTAGGGATCGTCGCAAACCCAGCGGAGCGAGCGCTCTGGGGGCGTATATTTCATGGCAGCGTGGGGGGGTTGGCTATGCCTGGGCGGTTTCAAAATAGATGATTACCGCTTCAGATATAATGCACCAGGGACCACCTGTCGCTGCGACAGGTTCCATCCAGTCGGTTTCTAAAACGCTCGCTTCTAGCATGGTGCGACGGGGCTGATCTTGAAAAAACTGTCGCCTTAGCGCTAGCGAATCAGGGAGGTCCAAATCAAACCATTGAGCCTGCCCGTTGTCTAACCGTTCAAATCGCGTATTGAGACCACAGCCAATTTCAACAACAGTTCCGGTGGGATAATCGGCTAAAAAGCTCTGCACGTCGTCATCAAACATGCGGGTTCGTATCGTAGCCCCACTAAGAGACTTAGATTTTTCCCACTTTGAGAAATCGTAATCTAGCGACTCAACAATATGAACGGCCTTTTCATCGTGGATGAGACCATTGTCTTTTCTAGTTTCTACGGCTCGTCCTAATAGGGGAATCAGCAGAGTTTCCTGCACTGGACCAAGGTCAACGGTCACTTTTGTCATGGTTACTACACTCCGTCGTTGCTACACTCCGTCGAGCTGTAAGCTGTAGCATTATGATAGCTCAGATCTTGCACCAGTCTCAACAAGCCAAATCAGGCATTGATACGTTTTTCTACACCCTTTTTTCCAGATTGTTGTCCGCTATGAAACGATGCATCCCTGATTGAGAATGGTGCAAGGTCTCAGATAATTTAAGTGCCCATGCAGAATTAGTTACAGAATAGATTTTGAATAACCACCTAAAATCAGGCCATTCCGTCAAAGTCTTTTGTAAGAAATCTCGAACACCTACCTATTTATTCAAACAAACAGCCACAACTTTAGCGGTATCGCTATTGGCTTACTCCTCATAAGCCAATAGCGATACTCGACTAATTAAAATAACCGCTAGCAATGCCACTGCCGCACTCACTCCAAACAATCCCTGATAGCCAATTTTTGAGGCTATAAAACCGCTAATGCCGGCAGCCAAAAAAGAGCCAAAATACACCATCGATGTTTGAGCAGTATACTCTGTTCCCGCCATGGCTAAGCGACTCTTGTCCATCATCACCGTGGATGATACCGTGAAAACGGCGCTACTGGCAAAACCCGCAACAATGATGACAAAATACAATATTGGACGATTGCTCACCCCGGCAGCAGGCAACAAACAAATCAAAATAGCAAGAATTTGAAATAGGCCAAAAACCAAAAGCGAGCGCCTACGCCCCAGGGAAACTACCAATAGACCTGATATCACCGCCCCGAAAATGCTCGCCCCATTGCCTACAACCCCCAACAACCAACCAATATCAGTCAGAGATAATCCAACATCAACTAAAAGAGGGCGAAACATACTCGCCGCCATATTGCCACCAATAACATAAAGCGTTAACAACATTAGCCAACGCCACATCCCAGGGCGACGGTAAAAGTGAACTAAATCCAGCCAAACATTAGTAGCCTTATCGGTAGCCTTTTTCGGAGGTAGCTTTTCCCGATGGCGCAAGATGGGAACTAGCGCCACCACCACCATCAGTGCCAAGGCGAACAGACTTCGTTCCCAGCCCAGTTTGTTGAGTAAAACCAACATAACCCCACCGCCCAACATGCCTCCTAAATAGTTGCCTGCCATCTGAATGCCATTACCCCAACCCCGCTCCGAAGGAGTCAATAGTCCTACAGCCAAAGCATCTGTAGCAATGTCCTGGCTAGCCGCCAGTGTGGACATCACCATAAGTAACCCGTACAGCAATATAAAGTTGCTTTGGAGACTCACAAATGCACACACAGCCGCCACAGCCGCCAACAGCAGCTGAAACGTAATAATCCAAAAACGGTAGTGGCCCCAGCGAGTGTAGCCATAGCGATCAATAAAGGGAGACCACAATACCTTCAGTAATATGGGTAGAGCTAGTAAGTAAATCAGCCCAATTGACTCCAATGAAGCTCCCTGCTCTCGCATAAAAACAGGAATCGCCTGCACAAAAAACATCAGCGAAATATACTGTGAGATGTACAGGCTACTTAATAGTGCCAATTTATTAGCTTGTAGGCGATTGTTCACTTAGAAACTAGACCTAAACTGCACACCATAGGTAGATGGAGGACCAAAGCCCCCGGCTTGCCCCACGCCAATATCAAAGGCTTGAGCAATGTATCGGGTATCAAACAAATTATTGGCAAAGAGATAAATGCCAGACTGATCAAACTCATAACCAAGGCGAGCATTAACCACTGCGTAGGGCTCTTGCCGTATGGTGTTTCCTTCATTAAAAAATGTCTCGCCAACACCCTGTAGTTCTAATCGAGTGAACAACCCAAACGGTGCGCGATACTGAGCCGCCACATTGTAAGTCAGATCTGGGGCAAAGGGCAGACTGTTGCCATCAAAATTTTGATTGGGAAAGTTGGTAAATTCAGCATCGATAAGGCCTAATCCCGCTATAAAATCTAACCCTTCGACAGGAGTGGCCCTCACATCAAATTCTAGCCCCGTAATACTAACATCGGCATTGGTGACACCAGTCGCAAGTAGCGTAAATGGATCAAACGTAGCGACTTGAAAATTATCCACAGGGTTATGGAAAAATGAGAGATTTACACCCAGACGATCATCAAACCAGACGGTTTTCGCACCCACTTCAAAGTTCCAGGAACGCTCAGCATTAAAGCGTAAAGAGGCCTCATTATCAGTTAAATTATTGACTCCTGCTGGCCGATAACCTCGCGCAATGGTTCCATATATCGTGACTTCAGGACTCAAGCGATAGTCCACTGCGAACCTTGGCAGGAGGGCATCAGAGCTTTGTTCGATATCATTAAGCTCAAACAGTGTAGTATCAGGAAATCCTGGAATCCGAAAAACCCGGTCAACGCGTGAAATCTTACTGTCATTATTTTCATATCGCAAGCCAACGGTCAGACTTAAGGGATCGATCGGACGATAGCTCACCTGGCCAAATGCAGCCCAAGTTGTGCTGAGGGAATCTGTTGAAAGGGTGAGGCTTGATCCTGGAATCGTCGTCGGCCCAAAGATAAGTGGTGCATCATCGCCAAAAGCCAATGTAGATCCGTTATTGTCGAACTCCCTAGATTCAAAATAGCCCCCTACAATCCACTCCAGCTGGTCCGCAGCTTCTGGAGATTGCAACCGTAATTCCTGGGTCCATACAGTTGAATCGTATCCATTAGGATTAAAACCTCCATCCAGCGTTGATATATCAATATCAGCAACTGCTGATTGGTCCGAAAACCGACGGCTGGTAATCGACGTAACTCGAAAATCTGGCTGGAGATAAGCAACCTTTATAGATTGACTGTTGGTACTCAGATTAGTAAACCCATTCTCGCTAAGCTCAGTATTAAAGGCATCGTCATCCAATAGAGCAAGAGGAAGACCATCCTTATATTCTTCAGCGGACGCACTCAAAGAGATATCCCATTCTTCCGTTGGCGTCCAGCGTAGCTGTGCTCGCCCTGTTACTCCTGATTTTTCATCAACCTCTTCATCCGGTATAAAACTATTGGTATAGAATCCGTCTCGCCGTTCAAAGCTACCAGACAGTCGATAAAACAATTCATCCTCAATAATAGGACCGCCAACACCAGCACGAAGATCTAAATTTTCATCGCTGCCGTAACTAACCGCACCGTTGAACGATAGGTCATTTGTCGGCTTGCGAGTAGTAATGTTAACCACACCGGCCTGACTACTGCGGCCATAGAGGGTATTTTGTGGCCCTCTCAAAATTTCCACCTGCTGTAGATCAGGTAGATCCAGGCCTATTAAACTGCCATAGTCGTAGGGCACATCATCAAAGTAGAAAGCTACCGGATCCCGAGAGCCAAAATTAAAGTTAGATAGACCGCGGATACTATAAAAGGTAAAACTGCGGCTACCGGCTGAAAAAGTTGAAAAGTTAGGTGTATTACCAGCAATCCCGTCAAGATTAGTGATATCGGCGTCTTCCAGTTCGTCCTCCGTCAACACGGTCAGACTAATCGGTACATCCTGGACAACCTCGGGGGTTTTCTCCGCTGTAACCACGAGGCGCAGAGTACTTTCCTCAGCAAAGTCATCAGCGATCGCTTGCACAACGCTAAACAACAGCCCTGTTTCATCTGCACAGACATCAGCCAATGGAGCTTCACTCACCCCCGTAATAACTACCCGCACCTGATTATTGGGTTGATTACTAACGGTTACCAGGGCAATATCATCCGTCGGATCCACTGATTGAAACTGTTCACCATCCGCTAAAGCTAAGACTGCATTGGGAATGTTTGCGATCAGATCATTCTCAACAACAGAAGGAGAAACCGGTAACAGCTGTCCCGTTGAGGTCCGCAGAAACAAATCTACACCTGAGTCAGTAGGAATAAGCTGGACATCTATAATCTGAATCGGAGCCTCAGCCTGAACCAGCAAATCAATATCATCAGACGGGGAAAATTGAGATAGCCAATCTGCAGCAGAATCTTCCAAAACATCTACTGAACTCGCTACGGAAGCTTCTTCATTTGGCCTTGCTATTGATCCAATGGATTCAGCATTGGCAATTGAACAAATAAAAATCCATGAGAGACCGGCTAAACATAAACTCTTTAGCAAATACAGTTGCCTCACGTTGTTTCCTCACACAATAAGGGGGCAAAATTGTGAAACAGAAATTAAAATCCGTTCCCAATAGGATATTGAAGTGATGTTAGGAGATGGCCAGTAGCCATGTCCTCTTCGAAATGGATTTTTTTCTATCGCAAACGGATCTTCATCAAACTCAAGAGAGCATTTTTAGTTTCTGAGAAGAATTTATTTTTTTCTTAAGATTTTTTGTCATTCATCCGAATATTGCCAATGTTTTTTGTACGTTTTATTCAGAATATTTTTAGGATTTGACGATTACTTTGAACGCCAAGATACCGCTAGATACCATTAGTACACTGGAAATTAATTGATAGCCCCCAACACAATCGACGAGTTTAAGCCACCGAAGCCAAACGAGTTAGAGAGGGCAACGTTGATTTTATGTTCTCGGGTTTGGTGAGGAACAAAGTCTAAATCAAGTTCGGGATCAGGTTCTTCGAGATTGATTGTAGGATGAACAAGGCTGTGTTTCATCTGGAGAGTGGCGGTAATCATTTCAACCATTGAGGACGCTGTCATGCAGTGGCCAAGCATCGATTTTGTTGAATTAACTGGAATCTGATAGGAGTGGGCACCAAAAACCTGCTTAATGGCAGCCACTTCACTGGCATCCCCTAAAGGTGTTGATGTGGCATGGGCATTGATATAGTCAACACGGTCTGGTTCAATTTGGGCATCTTGCAGAGCTCCAGAAATGGCGCGTACTTGACCGTCTAAATCCGGCTTCGTCAGTCGTGAAGCATTGGAAGTTGATGAGGCTCCCAACAATTCAGCATAAATTTCTACGCCACGCGCTTGAGCACTGGCTAAACTTTCAAGCACAATAACGCCTGCACCTTCACTGGGAACAAATCCTTCGCGTCGCTTGTCAAATGGCCGACTGGCTCGTGTTGGCTCGTCATTAAACGAACGAAATGAAATGGCGTCAAAGAGTGGCCATCCCTGCAGCCAGACAGGACTTAATTCCATGGCACCGCCCGATACCAAAATGGCATCGTCTCGACCAGAACGAACTAAGTCAAGCCCCGACAGAAGAGCTAGGTTCCCACTCGCACAAAAGCCACCCACCGTGAAACTTGGCCCTTTTAAGTTTAAAATTTCTGAGCTGATCGCCAAGACATCCGTATCTGCAGCAACAGCGCCATATAGCGGCGCAATAAAATCAGGTTCTTTCTCAAACTCTAAAGTATTGTCGAAAGCGTAAGAATTACCCAGATTATTTCCCCCTAGGACATGACCAAAACGCTCTGGATTAAGTTTGACATAGTGGAGTTTAGCATCGTAGCAAGCTTGCATAGCAGCAACGGTAACCAGGCGACCTGACAGTGACGCTGAACGCAGCAGCTTGCGCGCACCCTTAGTCCAGTCCAGTGGATAGTCCTTACCCACTCGCTCGATGTGTGACTTAAAATCAAAATCACTCATGTCGCCACCAAACTTTGAATAAAGTCTGGTGTCCTTATCCTTCCAGAGGGATATACCGGAACAGCCTGCAATGATCGCATCAAAATATTCATTGCAGGTCTCACCAAGCGTAGTAACGATTCCCATCCCGGTAATAACAGCTCGGTGCTGATCGTTTCTTAACAAATTATTAGCTGATGGCTGGTTGATCTTATTCATCAGGATGCGGCTTTTTCAAACAAATCAATCAGCTCCTTAATATTATTCACCTGAGAAAGTGCGGTGCGGGGAATTTTTATCCTTAGTTGTTTTTGTGTGCGTGATATAACTTCAACAACCTCTAAAGAGTCAGCTCCAAAATCACTCACCATGCTGTTATTTTCTTTGATTTCGAGGCCTTCAACACCATCAATAATCATCTCCATGTTTGACTTTAGAACCGTAAAAATCTCATTCCGACTCATCAAATCTCTCCTTGTTTTTAAGGGTGTAATTATGCATTGATCTTATCAAGAAAGTCGATGTTTGAATAACTAAAGATAGATTATCAATATCACCACTCCATTGTTCACGACTGATTGTCTATTCTTGAATCCACCACTGTGTTCTCAGGAAACTCATCGGGCAGCCCTTCACCTGTGAGATAA
>CALBPH010000294.1 GCA_937899365.1 uncultured Leptolyngbya sp. | reverse complement strand
CTGTTTTGGGGAATGTCCCTATTCACCACCGTTGCCCTCGGTATGGTGCCCTTTGTGGCACAGCGCATTTTACAAAAAGGGCTGCAAAACGTGGTCAGCCCCCTCAGGGTCCAGGCTAAATTTGTCGTATTGGCAGGAATATTCATCGCCATAGGCGTCTCCCTACAGTTTGCAGCCTTGACCATGGCCCCAGTCGCACAGGTGATCGCAGTCAAACGCATGAGTGCCTTGATTTCAGTCGGGTTTGGTTACTTTCTCTTTGGTGAAACCGACCTACGAGAGCGACTACTCGGAGCCAGCATTATGGTGAGCGGCGTAGCCATAATGGCCATAGATTAGGTAGATGAATTCAATGTTGCGATAGAATAGTATTTATATAAATTTAAGTGTCTGTCCTTGGAGACTCCCGATGCTGACTCTAAAGATCGTTGTATATCTGACTGTTGCTTTCTTCGTAGGCCTGTTTATCTTTGGCTTCCTCAATGGTGACCCCGCTCGGAACCCTGGGCGTCAAGATATGGAATAATTTCTGCTACACGCTAGGTCCAAAAAAATTCCAATGAATTTTGATTAGGCTCCTTAGCTAACCTAGCTAAGGAGCTTTTAATGCGAGTCGGTTTTTCATTAGTGCTTCTTCCAACGCTTGTGTTCATGGGGGTTAGCCCCAGTCTGCTGACCATTGGCCGTTTTTAACGATATCCATGGCCCCAATCGATTTACCGCCTGAACCCTCTCTCAATCAACCACCAACGGTCTCTATTAGCGCAGCTGCCCCCCAAATCAAGCAAGGCTCAGAAGCGCGTTACCTACTTACCAATCTTCAGGCTGCACCCAACCCATCGACGGTCCACCTCTTAGACATAGTCGCTGCCCCCACAAGTCTGATTCCATTAGAACAGCTGTCAGAAACGAGTTTCGAAGACTTCTCACAGCCCAATCTTGCGCAGCTCCCTCCCCTCCCCCCAGAAACTGATTCTGCTCCGGCATCAGAGGAAGCTCAAGAAACTATTAATGACGCCATTGACGATCAGCAACCAGGTGAGCAACCAGGCATCGACATCCTTGAGAACATCGAGCCAGCAGGTACAGATTTAGAGCCCATTGAGCAACCGCTCGAGACACACTCACCGGATGCGATAGATCTCGATAACGTTGAGCCAAACGACATCGATTTAGATGGGGTTAATACGAATGAGCGAGCAACTGATGCTCCAGAAATAAATCAAGTCACTGACGTTTTAGAAGACACTGACTCAGAAAACAGTGACCCAGCAGACAGTGACACTGATGTAGATGGTGCCACCTCCGAGGACAGACCGACAGAGAGTAGTCCAGAGGAAACCCCAGCACCGCCAGTCAGTCCACCTGCAACCAATATCCCCAGTCCCCTAGATCCTTCAAAGCTAGAAGTCACAGCAGATACTCAAAGTTTTGATGCTAACCGGCAGGTGGTGACAGCTCGAGGCAATGTGGTCTTTAAGCTCAACAATGCCTTTCTGCTGGCTGACGAAATGTGGATCAACTTAAACAACCGCTACGTCCTAGCAGAGGGCAATGTCATCTTGACCCGCGGAGAACAGGAAGTTCGAGGGGAACGCGCTGAGTACAACTTGTTGCAGGAATCAGGCACAATTTTTGAAACCCGGGGCGAGCTATTTTTACCTGGACTTGACGATGACTTTTCGTCTCCCTTAGAGAGGCCACTGACAAGTCGTTCAGTATTTGATCCGCTGAATCCAGATCAAGAACTTAATAGCGTTACCGCCACTGGCGGGTTACAAATCAATTCACGAGTCAGTGGAACAGCGCCTAGTTCCTTACCAGATACCCAAGGTAACGTCAGACGTCTGCGATTTGAAGCCGCCAGGGTCAATTTTGATTCAGAGAGCTGGGTTGCGGAAGAGGTGAGATTAACCAATGATCCGTTTTCACCCCCGGAACTAGAATTTCGCACTGACCGGATAACCTTAGTCACGTTATCCCCAACGGCCGATCTGCTCACCACAGAAGATCCCAGATTAGTCTTTGATCAAGGATTTGCCTTACCACTTTTAAAATCGCGATACGTCATCAACCGTGGCGATGTAGATTCAAACCAAGTGAATCCTTTCCTTGTCAGCATTAATAGCGACTCACGCGACCGAGGTGGGGTTTTTCTTGAAAGTGAGGTACCTGTCTTCAGAAACGAGTCAGTCAATTTTAGTATCACCCCTCAATATTTTGTTGAGCGCGCCATTGATCAAGGGCTACTTGACTCAGAAGTGTTTGGTATCGAAAGCGATCTTAATATCCGCCTCAGCGAGAGATCTAATCTCTCCGCTAGTGTGACACTTACTAGTTTTAATTTTGACGAGCTAGAAGATAACCTCCGTAGCCGGATTCGCAATCGTTACCTGATTGGGAATCATCTGTTGGTCAATGAGTATACGTATCGAAATCGACTCTTTAACGGCAGTCTCGGCTTCCAAGATGTCCGGTCTAGCCTTGGGTCGGTACTCCTTTCGCCACCGATCAATTTAGACGGACGTGGGCTCATCTTAACCTACCAAGTCGGTGGGCAACTGGTAACGGCGACAACCGATCGTCCCGAGCTTCTGGATGATCCCCTTGACAATGATAACCTGGCTACGTTGGGCAGATTTCAGGGCAGTGCGCGTTTGAGCAAAGGGTTTAATTTATGGCGTGGTAAGCCTCTGCCGGCCACACAAACGGAAGGCCTACGCTACAGCCCTGTACCATTAGTCCCTTTTTTAAACCTCAACGTTAGTCTGTTTGGTGTGGGCTCCTACTACACCAATGGTGATTTTCAAGAAGTCGTTGCCGGGGATGTGCGCATAGACGGACAAATAGGACATCTATCTAACAATTTTTTTGACTACACCCGCTTTAACCTGGGCTACTACCAAGAACTAATATCGGGGAATAACTCTCCCTTTTTATTTGATCGCAATGTCGACGACAGGATTCTGACCTTTGGGGTTGTTCAGCAAATCGTTGGTCCTATTTTGCTAGGGTTTCAAACCTCGATTAACCTCGATACACGGGAAGAAATTAATACTGAAATCATTGGTGAGTATAGCCGTCGCACCTATGGATTGGTCGTTCGCTATAGCCCTACCCAGTCCACTGGGTCAATTGGATTCAGACTCAGTGACTTTAACTGGCTGGGGAATAGTAGCCCCTTTGATAGCCCAAATATCCGACAGGTAGAAAGCGGTGTTGTAGAACAGCGTTAAACCTGTGTCACCAGAGCTAATAACAAATCCGAATTCAGTCAACCCGATTAAAAATGAGCAATCCTGTAGGGGCCATCCCTTGTGGTTGTCCTTCGATACCGGGTGCTATCAGTCAGGATTTCGTATGAGCATTCGTTTTGAGCCAGCAGTGTTCAGATAATGTCTGGTGCTGGGCAACCTAGTTCTCAACAACGGATAGATACGGTGTTTTTTCGTTGCTTATCGATTGCAGCGGGCCATTGGTCACGGCTCCAGTTAACTAACCGGCAGCTCAATAAAATTTAAGGTCAACATCAAGTTTTAGATGCAGACGTTAAAGTTGAGAACTATTAGTCCTTAATAAATCCGTAAATATTCTTTTCTCATCGTATTAGGAAACCGTAGCTGAAACGATGAATTAACTAATAGGTTGGGCTAGAGGTAATTTCTTATGATGGCACCAGATATAGGACGCGAAGCAGAGCAGGCCATTACGTTAATTAAGTCCTTTAGCCTGGAGCTGAATGAATACAGCCCTGAAAGTCAGGTTTTGTATTGGCTCAATAAATATCGGGCAGCCTGGATTCGAGACGCCATCATTGAGGCTGTCTATCAAGGGCGCTACAAAATTGTCTCAGTACAGCATATTCTGGCGATTTGGCAGCGGCGAGGACAACCTGTCCGTCACTTTACCTCTGGATTTGAGCAAGTCATTGCAGCTCAACTGGGAACCCCGTTACATCTATCTACCCCCACGGCTGCTTCCCAACCTATAGCCACATCTGAACCTATGGTGACAGGGGGGCTGTCAGATAGCTACGACGTTTACCTGTCGTCTCCAATGCCCACGGCACCAAGTCCAGCCGTGAGTAGGATTATGGCTGACTCATCAATTATTAGTCGCACCGATGATTCTGATCTATCGATTGAGGCATTTCCAGTAGAAGCAGTTGATACCTTGGTGGAGGTGTATCAAGCGAGTGGAACACCCTTATCCTCTGCCTACGTTACCTCTCATCAGAGCAATCCGGCTAATTTTAAGAGGTTGAGTTTTGAGGTGTCTAGTCTCAATGAAAACACCCTACCTGCTCAGTCGGACTATGCGCCTCCAGTGACATCTGCTCCTATACAACCATTTCGACCAACGGCTCGACCTAAGCGATATGCCTAGGATTTGACATCCCCCATGCGAATTTCTGAGCAAAAGGATGCCATTACTTGGCCGGCTTCATCGCTCAGAACATTGGTGCGCATTCGTAATTTATCGGTAATAAACCACCACCGCTCTTCTGCTCGCAGACCATCAGTCTCGGTGGTAATGGTGAGTACCTCGTTTTCAAATCGATATTGACTCGTGTGGGAAACGGGTTGCCCATCTGTCTGGCGCAACAGTTTGCCAGTATTTTCATCGGTTGCGATCGCAACCAACAAGGTCGACTGTTCCCGCGACTGACCACCGAGGATAGTACTCTTCTGCGTGATCAATAGACCGCCTAAACTATCAGCAGCAGAGCAGTTTACGGCTCCACAGAGCTTGACGACACCATCGGCGTTAGCGTCTACGTAGGTCACTTCCAAATCAGATTTGCCCGCCTTAGACTCCCCTGCTTTTAGATAATGCGTGGTACGTTGCGAGAACCACCGCCCCCCTTGCTTTTTAAAAAAGTTCACATTCTGCATGACTAAGTCTGAATAAAGCGACACAAGTGGCCACAATTCGTTATCTGACTTTAAGTTTACGCCGCGACGGTCGCGCAAAAAATATTAGCCCACAGGCTAAAACCCACACAAGCCAGCTATCTCAAGTCATTGCAGGCAATTCGCAATGATAAGCTAACAGATGCAAATAAAAAGCTTTTTAGTCTGTGGTGAGATTTCAATGACCCAACCCGATCAAACGCCCTACTTATTAAGAGCCGCCAAGGGCGAAATCTTGGATCGACCACCGGTCTGGATGATGCGTCAGGCAGGTCGGTATATGAAGATCTATCGCGACCTGCGAGAAAAGTACCCTTCATTCCGAGAGCGCTCTGAGAATCCAGACCTCGCCATTGAGATTTCACTACAGCCCTGGCGTGCATTTCGCCCCGATGGCGTCATCATGTTTTCAGACATTTTGACCCCGCTACCCGGTATGGGTATTCCCTTCGACATCGTCGAAA
>CALBPH010000293.1 GCA_937899365.1 uncultured Leptolyngbya sp. | reverse complement strand
GTCGCAGCAACCCATAAAAGGCCTGAATCAGGGCAGAGTAGGGCACCACCCGCTGTAGCTGGTCAAACTTACCCACTGTAAAGTAGCCCTGGGCGGCGGTGATGGGGCGATAGAGTTCTCGCACCAGGGATGACTTGCCCATGCCCGAATAGCCCGTCACCAGCATCAGACGGGTGCCGCTGTGACGACTCTCCTCAAAGCCAGCCAACAGCTGGTTTAACTCGGCTTCACGACCGTAGAGCGTCTGGGGTAAGCGAAACTGAAACGGATAGTCGTCCTGGGCAATGGGTAGCTCAATGGAGGGCCGGGTCTGGAGCCGTTCTAGATCGGCCTGGATGCCCCACGCACTTTGGTAGCGGTCCTCCGCCCCCTTGGCCATCATTTTGGTCACCACGGCGGCCAAAAAATCGGGTAGTTCTGGCCGTTGCAACCTTAGGCTGGGGGGCATCTTTGCCAGGTGGCTGTGCACCAGGGCCATGGGGTCGGTGGTGGTGAAGGGGAGGCTGCCGGTCAGCAGCTCATAGAAGGTCACCCCCAGGGAGTAAATGTCGGTGCGATAGTCGATCAGGCGATTGATCCGCCCCGTTTGCTCGGGGGAAAGATAGGTGAGCGTTCCTTCTAGGGTATTGGGGTGCTGGAGGGGGGCCGTTTCTTGGCGGATGCGACTAGATAGGCCAAAGTCAATAATCCGCAGCTGTTGTGTTTCAGCATTAAAAACAATGTTGCCGGGGTTGATATCTTTATGGATGACATTGGCGGCGTGGATGTGGCCCAGCCCTTTAGAGATTGCGATCGCAATCTCTAAAAACAGCCCTAACGGCAGTGCCTGTCCTCGGTAAAGCTGCCGCAGGGATTGCCCACCGATATCTTCTAAAACCAAGATCAGGGCGTGCTGCTGAGCGTCTAACCCATAGCCCTTGACCACCTCGTCACTCTCAATCTGCTGGAGGATAGCGTATTCCTGGCGATAGTCAGCCAGGTCCGTCGGCAACGGATACTGACGATTTAGCCGTTTAACCACCACCGGTCGCCCATGCAGACTACCGCGCTCCACAATAGAGCGCTCACTCCGATAGAGTTCGGCATGGCGTTGATAGCCCGATAGCGTCATGGGAAATACCCAGGTGCAAAGGTCCTTAATAGCGGATCGGCCCAGGGGAATTATAGGCGTTCTGCGCAACCCTACGTACATGCTGCTGCATAATCAGGATGAGCGGGTGAGTCAGCTAGACGCTTTAAATAGTCGTTAACCAGCGCCGGATTTTGGGCATAGATGCGTGAAAGGCTGACTAAACAATGACATCTAGACAGAATGAATCAGATATATATTTCCTATGCATGGAAGGATAACAAGACCGACCAGGGACGCCAGCGAGAGGCATTGGTCGATAAAATCTGTGATGCGCTGCTGGCTCAGCGGTATAACCTAATTCGCGATCGCAACCACCTTACCCTGGGCCAAAGTATCGAAAACTTTATGCGAGAAATAGGTCGCGGCAACTATGTCATCCTGGTGATCAGCGACAAATACCTGCGGTCTGAATATTGCATGTTTGAAGCCCTGGAGGTGATGAAACGCAAGGACTATCAGCAGCGGATTTTCCCAGTTGTTTTATCAGATGCCAATATTTATTCCCGAGAAGGGCAGGTGGCCTACAGTCACTATTGGCAACAGCAAACCGAAAAGCTGTCGGCGCTGATGGGTCCAGATCTCTCCGATGGCTATTCAGCTATGGCAGATGTTGCCCAAAAGATTCTGGATATCTCTGACCAGGTGGATGACTTTATTCAGTTCATCAAAGACAAACTCAGCATTGACCCGACCCAGAACTTTGATACGTTTATTACCCACCTCACTAACCAGATAAAAGAGGATTCAAGACAGCTACGCAGTACAAAAACTATCCTGGTGGCCGGGACAGGCAGCTTCCAGCTTCCCGATGAGATTAATTGGTGTGCCCAAAAGCTGGGCCAAAAAATAGCGGCCTACAGCCTGATTACCGGCGGCTGGGAGGGCGTGGACTATGTTGTTGCAGAGGCCTTTGCCCAGCAGCTATCCCAGGATGATAGTCGCCTGAGTGACCGGCTAACGCAGATTGTTCCCCAGGGATCACAGCCCGTATTTAAAGGGGGAACGGTGGAGTATACCGAGCCGGGGGTGATTGAATGGTTGGTCTGTCTGCGCCGGTCAGATCTGGTGATTTTGATTGGCGGGGTGGGGGGCACCTATGAGACCTATCAATATGCTAAACAAGAAAAAGTCCCCGTGATCCCCATCGTGTGTACCAACGGTGATGCCAAACGGGTATTTGATCACATGCTTAACCACTGGGATAGCCAGCTGATGGGCCGGATCTCACCTGAGAAGTTTAAGTCATTAAATCAGTACATTAACAACCCTGAAACAGCTGACGATGTTGTTAATGATGTAATTGAAATGGTGGATGAGATTATTTTTTCTAAAACTATGCTGACGTCATAAGAGGGGGGTAGGGCCAACACTTACGAAATCTTTCATGCTTCTAGACAGAGATGGACCTAATCTGTCATAAAGAAGGCTGCACGTTTTACCAGGGCCCATGCCTACTTTTTACGTCTCAGATCTCGATGGCACCCTATTAAATTCTACCGCTACCCTGTCTGGCTACACGCGTCAAACTCTCAATCGTCTGTTGGCGTCCGGTCTTCCCTTCACCATTGCCACCTCCCGCAGCGTTAGCTCCGTTGGTCCCATTTTCCAGGGGGTTTCCCTACCGTTTCCGGTGATTGAACTCAATGGCGCTTATATTACGGACCTGAGCACCGGTGAGCATCTTTTTGTAAACAGCATTGCCACGAACCTGGCGGCGGATTTGCTCACGGTGGTTCAAGCCCACGACATCAAGCCCCTCATCTCTTGCCATAACGGCCAGGAGGATCAGGTCTATTTCACAACGGATGTGAATGCCGGTATCCAGTGGTACATTGACGATGCCGAACGCAATGAGGATGGTCGCTGGCACTGCCGTCCCGACCTGACGGCGATCTTTGATGACCAGGTGATGCGGTTTACGCTGATTGATACCCAGGTTCGGCTAACGGCCCTTGCCCAGGTGCTCAGGTCGCGTTTTCCTAACTGTCTCGACATGCATCTGTTTGAAAATCCCTATCAGCCCGACTGGTATTGGCTCACCTTGCAGGACGCCCAGGCCACTAAGGCCAATGGCATTCGCGAGCTGCAAATGCTGCGGGGGTTGCAAAACCACGATCTGACCGTC
Source organism: uncultured Leptolyngbya sp. (assembly GCA_937899365.1). GTDB lineage: Bacteria > Cyanobacteriota > Cyanobacteriia > Phormidesmidales > Phormidesmidaceae > Leptothoe. The sequence continues at coordinate 1,789 of CALBPH010000293.1, read as the reverse complement.
TTTGGGGATCACAATAACGATATTTCCATGTTCCAGCTGGCGGATGTGGCGGTGGCGACGGCAAACGCTACGCCAGAACTGCGGCAACATGCTACCGAAATTATTGGTCACCACAGTGAAGATAGCGTGGTGAAATACTTAGAAACCCGTTGGTCAATGGTGAATGTCTGAAGCTGTAGTTCCTGATAAGTTTCCCGATGAGTCTCCCGATAATACCGCTGAGGGGGCCCGTGCCGCTAAGCGGGCTAAATTAGCCAAACGCAAGCAGCGGCGCTACGTTGCCCTAGGGCTGGTGGCTCTGTGGCTGGTGCTGGTCTGCTGGCAGGCGCCGGCGGTTACCCTCGCGACCACCAGCCAAATCCGCGGGGTGTGGATGACCAATACGGCGGCGGCGATTAACTACTACAGTTTTCGCTTAGATGATGCGGTGGCCAACCTGGCCGAGCATCAGATCAACACCCTCTACCCCAGTGTGTGGAACCAGGGCTATACGCTGTATCCCAATCAGGTGACAAAGCGGGCGGGGGGCTCATGTTGCGATCGCATCGCCAATGTCCCCCTCTACCCCTTTGACGACATTCTCCATAGCCTTACCCGCCAGGCCCATCGCCACAACATGCGGCTGATCCCCTGGTTTGAGTACGGTCTAATGATCCCGGCTTCATCCCCCATCGCCCGCGCCCATCCCGAGTGGCTCACCACCAACCAGGCCGGGGAGACGGTACCCGCCCAGCTGTCGGCCCATCCCCTACTGCCCACCCCGCTAAAAAACTTTCAGCTAGAGATTACGGGTGGTAATCTGGCCTGGCTCAATCCGCTGCACCCAGAGGTACAGCAGTTTTTAACCGACCTGATTGTCGATGTGGTGCAGCGCTATCCGGTGGATGGCATCCAGCTAGATGACCACTTTAGTCTGCCGATTTCCATGGGGTACGACCCCTACTCGGTGCAGCTATATAAAGACACCCACGGTGGTGCCCCCCCACCTGAGGACCCCAGCGCCCCAGGCTGGGTGGCCTGGCGAGCCCATGCCATTACCTCACTGCTCGCGGATATCACCCAGGCGGTCAAACAGGTGCGTCCAGAGGCGATTGTTTCCGTATCGCCTAACCCCCCCGGTTTTGCCTATCGCAAATATCTGCAGGACTGGGTGCGATGGGTAAACCTAGGCATTGTGGATGAGGTGGTGGTTCAGCTTTATCGCGACGACCTGAGTATCTTTGAGAAAGATCTGTACAACAGCGGTTTCCATGATCTCCGTAACCAGGTTCCCATTGCCATCGGTCTTTACACCGGTCCCCTAGATTCTGCCAAAGACTTTAGCCGCACCGTCGATGAAATTGCCGCCGTCCAGGAGGCGGGCTATCGCGGGATCTCGTTTTTCTCTTGGGAAACAACTTTTTGGTTCCTTAAGAAGGTGCCCGATATGGAACTTAGACACACCTTAGACAGGCTGTTTCAGTCCTACTGCCCTAATAATGGTTACCCGTTTTCCGATGGTGGACCGCCGTTTTAACATAGCCATCCAGTACCTGACCGCCTTCAATGGTGGCGTAGATCACCCAGTGATCGCCGCAGTCCATCCGGTTTTTGACCGTGCATTCTAGATAGGCAATGGCGTCTTTGAGGATATGGGCCCCATTGTCAGCAATGTCAGTCTCCACCCCTTCAAACCGGTTTTCACCTGGGCTAAAGGGTTTGAGAAAATGTTTCATCGCCCCTAGCTGTTTGCCTTCTCCTAAAATATTAAGCACAAATGAATTCTCGGGATAGCCCAGGGTTTCGATGG
>CALBPH010000292.1 GCA_937899365.1 uncultured Leptolyngbya sp. | reverse complement strand
GTAAAACACACGTGTCATCAACAGAGCCACTAAGCCCACGATTACATCAGGCATATGCTCAACTCATCGCCGATCGCATTGGGTTGACCTTGAGGAAAAACGATCAGGCCAGCTTCCAGAACTTTATCTTTAGTCGCTTGGAGGCGATAGAGTTTAAGGTGCCAGAAGAATACTATCTGTTACTCAATGAAAATACAGAGCAAAGTAATCAAGAGTGGACGCTGTTAATTTCAACCATCACTAATATTGAGAGTTTCTTTTTTCGAGACAAGGGTCAGTTTAATCTGTTAAAGAACTATATCTTACCCACCTTAATCGAACAAAGAGCGCGTGAAAAGACCCTGCGCATTTGCAGTGCCGGTTGTTCAACCGGTGAGGAACCCTATTCCATCGCTATTTTATTATTATTAGCAGACCTGATTCCAGACTTAAACGACTGGGATTTAAAGATTTTAGGGATAGATATCAATTCAACCGCCATTGAAAGGGCCAAGGCAGGGATTTATCGTCCTTGGTCGTTTCGAGGGGTTGAGTCAGCCATTCTAGAACGTTTTTTCAAAGAGTCTGACAATCACTACCAAATTGACGGTGTCATCAAAAAAATGGTTGATTTCCAGATAGGAAATTTAGTAGACAGCTCATTTTTAGATCCCCCTCTAGACGTTACAGATATGGACTTAATCCTATGTCGGAACGTTTTTATTTACTTTAACAATGCCGCTATTGGAAAAATATTAGACAAATTTTATAACGCCCTTCGCCCCTCAGGCTATCTTCTTGTTGGTCATACGGAGCTCCATGGCCAACAATCAAACAAGCTGCACATCAAAATGTTTGACGAATCGATCGCATACCAGCGGCCAGTGAATGAGGCAACTCAGCCAGCCTCTGAATTTATCATGACGCCGCCCATACCTGTAGCATCTGAGCCAGCCATGGACACCTGCAGCGACCAGGAGCTTAACGATCTGTTCAAAGGTAGCGATATCAGGATGAACCAGGTAGCGCTCAATTTGTTACGACAGCTGCCTGGCGATAGCCGCATCGCCAAGTTAGGAAATCGTACGGCCTCAGAATTAATTTTACAGCTCGAACACACCCTCAAAGAAACAGATTAGAGAAAAAATTATGGAAACCTCCTATTGCCTCTTTAAAGTCCATCAGCACGTGAGTGCCATTAACGCAGACTATCTTGAAGAAGTCTTTGCGCTGCCAGAGCTTATCCTTGTACCCAATGCCCCATCAGGTATTGTGGGCGTCATCGATCTCCAGGGAGAGGTGCTACCGGTGATTGACTTTCGGGCTAGCGCTGACGGTCAATCACAGCGTTACGGGCTCACCGACAACATTATTATTCTCAAACAGGCTGACTTGAGGGTCGGCATTATTTCTAATAGTGTTCAGGACATTAGAGAGTTGTCAACCCAGGGGATGATGACCGAACTGCCTGAGCATGAGGATTGGATAACGCCTGATACCCAACGTTTCTTTGCCGGTATGTTGTTGAATGAGGATGATATTTTTATCTTAAATGAGCCTCAATCTTGGTTTAACCCAGGTGAACTGCAACAGGTAATCTCGGTCACCCGTTTTCTGGTGGATGATTTTTATAATTCCCGTGCGGATGGCTCTGACACAACACTATCGGAAGAAAGTATTACAACAGCCTTTTGCCCAGATGCCAGTGACCAAGAAAAAAGTATTTTCCGTCAGCGGGCTGACAAGTTAAGACAGCTACCAGAGAGCGATCAGGCTAACGTTGTTTCTAAAACACTGATTGTAATTGCCCTGGATGATAAGCTGTTGGGTATTGATGCCGACTGTGTTCGAGAATTCATCACCGTTAATCAAGCAACACCTGTTCCCTGCTGTCCCAGCCATATTATTGGTAATACCAATTTACGCGGTGAAGTTGTCACCGTTGTTGATATTTCTGAATCGTTAGGGCTTTCAACCAAAACGCTGTCTAGAAATCTTAAGGCTGTTGTGGTTGAGCTTGAAAAAACGCTGGCGGCCGTAGTGATCGAGGAAATTCGAGATACCTTGTTTGATATTAATCCCAGTAATATCAAGACAGGATCTAGCCTGGTAGCCGATCATAGCTGTGTTCAGGGGGCTGTTCCCTATGGGGAGCAGATGATGCACATTTTGGATCTGCCAAAGCTGTTAAATAGTGATGAGCTGGTAATTAATGAGGTGCTTTAGAAAGGTGGCTTAGGGTTCAGCAGCGATCCACATCTGGGCGCTGCGTCCGGGTACTTGAAATGTATGCTCAGGGCCACTGATTTCCATCGATGAATCGTCCGAGAGAACATCTTGGTACGGGTGATGCCATTTAAACTTAAATTGGGTATCGACGGTAATGGTGTGGGGTTCGCCACATTTGTTGATGGCCACAATCCCCTCTTCCCCTCGTCGCCACAGCAGGCTGCATTGGTCGGCGTGTAGCACCTCCATGCTAGTTCCCTGCATTTGGTTGTGGAAACGGATCATGCGAAGGATGCGATCGCAAGTCCAAACCCCTTGCCAGCGACCATTGTCTATCTGCCCAAAGGGAGGCTCAGCCGTCGTTCCATCATCAAACACCATGGGGGTGCCCCCGTCTCGCCCCATAATGTAGGCATAGGCCAGGTCCTCATCCGTCGGGTCCATAATCAAATAGCGAAACCCATCGTTGTAGGGAATATCGTGGGTTGTGACCACGGTAACCGCCCGTTGACTTTCCAACGCATTGCCCGTCTCGTAGGGTTGAGCAATATCCGACAGGGGCTGCCCCAAGCTAAAGGCCTGTTTAATCGCATTTAACAAGGGAAAATCATAGGCGTCAAACTCAACAGGCAGCTCCCTGAGATAGGGTTCTAAAAATAGATTATATTCATTGTCTCCGACACCGCCCGTCGTAATAATCTCGGCAAAAATCTGAGTGCGTTTAGCAATGTCATCTGGAATAAAATACCGAATCGCACCGTTGGGCATATGCTTAGCCGCATCTAGCCGAAACCCCCGCACACCCAACTCATAAAGAGCCCGCACATACTGTCGGCGCTGGTTTAATACCCAATTGTCATCCGGCACCGTATCCCTGAGATCCGGTAACCCCGGATCGTTTCCCCCACCGCAGATACGGCCCTTAATCACTTCCAGACGATTGCCATAATTGCGAATGCAGTTGGGCGCGTGAAAATCTTGGGGGCTAAACAAACCCTCATCTAAATCGCCATACAGCCGCTGTTGTTCCCAATAGTCAAGATCGGCACCATACTCCGCTAGGGCAGAGGCACCGGGGAAGGTGGTCGACGCATTGCGCTCATTGGCCATTTGATTAACCACCACATCGGCATAGGTGAGCACCCCCACCTCCGTTAGGGCGTCAATCATGGCTACAAAGCTCTCCTTATCGCCATCACAGTTGCTAATTACCCGAAAGTCTTGGGGTTGATAGCGCTGATACCAGCGGCATCTACGGGTAATGGGGGATTTGAGCGGTGGCGTCACCAGTACCGCTCCATAGCCCGCCGCCGCAATATCCGGTGCCCGCTCCGCCACGGTGGCATAGCTCCAATCAAAGGCATGGAGGATGACATCAGCAGATGCTGGCGGGGGCGTCGCCAACAAAAGCGACAGCAGTAGAGAGGTAACCCCCAGGCAAAAAGCCCCCAATTTTCGCAGCATGGTGATGGCCAGGAACGACGACGCCACCATGCTATAGCACCCCCACTTTTAGATCCGTCATCGTGAATAAACTCTTCAAATTCAAGTTTTCATCTCAGGTTTCTAAGTAACGGATGGTACATTATCAAAGTTGAGCGTCAATACACGCCTACTCCCCTATCTTGGGATGCTTCTAAGATAGAAGAGGGCGTTTACGTTCCCTGTGGCTTCAGGTCTGGAATGACCGGAGGCACCAGGGTCGTTTTTCAGGGTGGCTGATGAGTTTATGCATTAATCCCAACTGTCCCCGGCCTGACCATCCGGGCAATAGTGAGGCGAACGACTGTCAAGCCTGTGGAACCACACTGGTATTAGAAGGGCGCTATCGCGTCATGCGGTTGCTCAGCAGCCAAACCGGGTTTGGCATTGTGTATGAAGCCTATGAGCGCAATCTGCCCAAGCTACTAAAGGTGCTACGCCAGGAGCACACCGAAATCCCTAAGGTGCTAGCCATGTTTCGGCAGGAGGCCGAGGCCCTTAGCCACCTGAACCATCCGGGGGTGCCCTTTATGACCCAGGATGGCTATTTCACGGTTATGCCGCCCGGCCAGACCGTGCCGCTGCACTGCATCGTGATGGAAAAGATCGATGGCGTTAATCTGGCTCAGTGGATGAAGCAGCAGGGTAATCATCCCATCCATGAGCAGCAGGCGGTCAAGTGGCTAACCCAGCTGGTGGAGATCCTGCAGCAGATTCATCAGAATAATTACTTTCATCGGGATATTAAGCCCGAAAACGTCATGATTCGCACCAGCGGTCAGCTGGCCCTGGTGGATTTTGGGGCGGCCCGCGCAGTCACCCAAACCTATCTCACCCAGATGAGTCGAGGCGGTGTGGCCACAGCCATTAGCTCCGCTTGCTATACCCCCCCCGAGCAGGAGCAGGGGCAGGCCGTGCCCCAGTCTGACTTTTATTCCCTGGGTCGTACCCTCATTTATCTACTGACGGCCAAAGCGCCCACCGATACGCATCTCTATGACTCACTGCACAACCGGTTTGACTAGCGCCCCTATGCCCCTCAAATCTCAGCGAGGCTAGCCGAATTACTCGCCAGTATGATCGCCCCCAGGGTCGTCGCTCGTCCGGCCACGGCCCAGGATGTTCTAACGAGACTACAGCAGCTGTCCCAGCCAGGGGTCTCCCAGGCAAAGTCTTCTCAGCAGGTTTCTTCTGTTGGGCCATCAAAGTCTGGCTCCACCCTTGGCCCAAGTGTTGGTTCACTTTCTGGTCCTAGTCTGGGGCCACAGCCAAGTGAGACCACCCTTCCCTTCGTCAGCAATACTTCTCCGGCGGATCAACATACCGCTCTCCAGCTGGGCATTACCACCC
>CALBPH010000291.1 GCA_937899365.1 uncultured Leptolyngbya sp. | reverse complement strand
GGGTGACTCCTCCAGGTTGGTTATAGGCACTCTAATAGAGTGACAGACAGCTGGTCTTTTCGGTTCTTGTTGAGGTTAACACTTTCTTGCTTTCCATCAAGAAGTGCTAAATCACATAGTATTAGCTGTAGGCAGGGCAAACGCATACTCCATGAAGCAGGATACTGAATAAGTCGCGCTTTATTCGGTCTTGGCCATGAGTCAGTCAACGAATCCATCGGGGTCCCTGCTAACGCATTTTGAAACCCTCGAAGATCCTCGAACCGCTTACCTAGTAGAGCATCCACTGTTGGATATTGTAGCGTTGACGATCTGTTCGGTGATCTGTGGAGCTGAGACCTGGGAAGAAATTGAAGCCTATGGTCATAGCAAATTGAACTGGCTCAAAACGTTTCTGAGATTGCCGAATGGGATACCCTCTCACGATACGATTGCCCGAGTGTTTGCCTTGCTGGAGCCGACTCAATTACAAGAGTGCTTTGTCAGTTGGGTCAAGAGTATTGCCGAGCTGAGCTTAGGTGAGGTCATCTCTATCGATGGTAAGAGTGCTCGTCACTCCTACAATACGGGGGCGGGGAGAGGGGCCATTCACATGGTCAGTGCCTGGGCGAGCGAGAATCAGCTTGTCCTCGGTCAAGTCAAAGTCGCCGACAAGTCCAACGAAATTACCGCCATTCCCAAGCTACTCAACATTCTCGATATCTCAGGGTGTATTGTTACCATTGACGCCATGGGCGCACAAACTGAGATTGCCAAACAGATTATCGACCAGGGTGCTGACTACGTTCTGAGCCTAAAAGGGAATCAAGGTACTCTCCACGACGATGTTAAGCAGCTTTTCGACTGGGCCTGTAAAACCGACTTCAATGACATTGACCATGAAGCCTATCAGACGATTGACAAAGGGCATGGGCGCATCGAAGTCAGGCGCTACTGGCTCCTCGATAAGGTTGAACATCTAGAAAATGCCGAGCGATGGAAGGGGCTCAAACGGGTTGGCATGATTGAATCAGAACGACGTATTGACGGACGGCCACCGACGACAGAACGGCGTTACTATCTTACGAGTTTGGATGGGGGTATAGAGCGCTTTGCTTACGCCAGTCGCGGTCACTGGGGGGTTGAGAACAAGCTGCATTGGAGCCTGGATGTCATCTTTCACGAAGATGACTCGCGCATCCGCAAAGGCCATGCCCCCGAGAACATGACTACCATCAGAAAGATTGCCCTCAACCTGCTCGCAAAAGAATCGTCCAAAGGCTCTAAAAAGGCCAAACGGCTCAAGGCTGGATGGGACAATGACTTCCTCATTCGTGTGCTACTCGCTTGAGTATGCGTTTGCCCTGTTAGCTGTAGGGGATGTTTTAGCTTAACCCAACACCCGAATGCATAATGGTAACGTCTGCATGGCGGAATTCTCTTCTTAGAAGAGGGGGCGGGGCAAGACACAACGTTAGAGTTAGAAGCGAGAAGCATTTTCAGCCTGGGAAGTGGCTTCATCGCCTTTGCCAAAGAATGCTGGAAAGGGTTTGGGAATGGTGATGGCTTTTTGAGTAGCGGGGCGGGCATCGATGCGATCGCACCAAGCCTTTAAATTATCTAGCCCATCTACTGAAACCTTGGCCCAAGGGTAAGACCGCGCCCAGGGATAGGTGGCGATATCGACAATGGTGAACTCGTCGCCTAATAGATAGGCGTTACCTGCCAATCGCTTATCCAGAACTTCCAGCAATCGCCGAGATTCTTTCACATAGCGCTCAATGGCGTAGGGGTCTTCATGACCTTTTGGCGCGGCGATGCGTTGAAAGTACATGGCCTGCCCCATCATGGGGCCAATGCCAGACATTTGAAACATCAGCCACTGCAATGCTTGCGATTTTGCCTTTTCATCCGTGGGCAGAAACTTCTGATATTTCTCCGCTAAGTACCAAAGAATGGCACCGGACTCAAAGACAACAAAATCATCATTGCCACGATCAACAATTGTTGGAATACGACCATTGGGATTCAGCCGCATATACCAATCGGACTTCTGTTCTTTTTTCCCAAAGTCGATATAGGTTAGGTCATAGTCAACTTCGGCTTCTTCAAGAAAAATAACGGGTTTCCATCCATTCATGGTGGAAGCCGTGTAGAGATGAATATCGGGTTTGGGCATCGGGGTTTCCTCGCTGGCGATGGCTTTGGAATATGGAAACAAAGCCCAAGAAGAGGCGGGCTTTATGACATCTGCAACTGACATGACCTAACATAATTAAGCCAGTCACTAGAGTCAACCAGTTTACTTTTAGTAACCACCTTTCTATGGGGAGTTCGTTCAACGTCAACATTGATAATCATGGCCGCAAACAGGCCGTGGAACCCTGTCTAGAACCTTGTCCGATTGAACGGGGCATGAGAGTTTTAGGCGGCAAATGGAAAGGGTCGATTCTCTGGCATCTAAAAGATGGCCCCGTACGCTTCAATGATTTAGCACGTCAGCTAGGCGGTGCTAGCAAAAAGATGGTGACGCAGCGACTTCGAGAAATGGAAGAGGCCGGCTTAGTCACCCGTGAGGTAGTGTGCGATCGCCCCATTGCGGTTACCTACGAAATCACTGACTTTGGCAAAACTGCCCTAGGCGTTCTAGAAGAACTCAAAGACTGGGTGGAAAGACACCAACTTTAGAGCGGCACTTGGCACTGGTTCCGTGTAATGGTGAGAATAGCTGAAATGCTCTCAGAGAAAGGATTTTAGCGATCTTCTCTTAAAAGCACTGTAACCCTTGTGTTACAAGCGTTTTGGTCGAATTACCCTATCAGGCGGAACCATTGCCTATCTGTTTAGTTTTAGGGTTTTTGATTGTCGCCAATAAGGCGACAATGCGTATCCTATAAAGATTATTGTCTTTTTATTTAAGTTGATCCACAATGATCTCCATAAGTGGAACTGACCACCTTCAATGTCATTTGACATCTGTTGATCGGATTATCGAGAGGATAAAAATCATGGCCGATACTGAAATTTTTGTTTTAGGTAATGGCCTACTGATCGTCAAAGGTGAATTTTCTGTGATTGATGGGGACAAGCAATCCTATCCTGAGCAAGAACAAGTCGCTCTTTGCCGCTGTGGTGCATCGAGTAACAAGCCTTTTTGTGACGGGGCTCATGCCAAGGTCGGATTTGAGGCAACAGAACGAGTGACTAAGGAATAAGGAGTATTTTTATACATTTCGAATTTTCTGTAGGGGAGATGCATGCAGCGCCCCTACAGAAAATAAAATCGACAGGATAAGTACAATATCTTGTTCAGATTGAGAAGAAGATGTTTCTCGATGCTCCCTTCTGCCAAGGATTGATGACTAGCCATTCCGCGCTTGCGAAAAAGACAGAACAATGAACACCCCGTGAGTAATATTAACCACAGCAACGTCACCGATCAGCATGTCACTGCTGTCATTACCCATCGGGTCAAAACTGGACACCAAGAAGGATACGAAGGATGGATTAAAGGAATCTCAGCCGCCGCCCGGGCTTTTGAAGGGCATCTGGTGGTGAGCATTCTCCGCCCTCAGCCTGATTCGATCTTGGTGCCTGTAATCATCTTACAGCCTGGCTCAAATCAGATATCCGCAATGCCTGGATTGAGCGGGTTAAACCCTTGATTCAAGAACAGGAAGCCATTCAGATTTTGTCGGGGCTAGAATCCTGGTTTCAACTGCCTAAACAACCGGGGCATAAAGCTCCAAAGCGTTATAAGCAAGCAATTTTGATCTGGGTTGGTGTGATGATTGTGTCATTGGGCGTTAGTCCTCTAATTTCTCCATTGCTAGGTCTTCTGCCTTGGTTGCTCAAGGTGGTTGTTAACGTGGCAATCACAGTTGCCCTTCTGTCCTATGTGATTATGCCGCGACTGACTCGATGGTTTAAGGGGTGGTTATTTGCCGATTAGTTTGGTCATACGTTCCCCTAAGGTATCTAGACACATTAGGAACCGCTCCCTTTCAAGTCATGATTGTTCGCAAGTCCAAAATAATTGAATAACGAGGAGACGTATAATGCCTGATAACGTTAGCCACCCCTGCGAGTCTGTTTTAATGGATAGCCCGATTCAAACTTCTCTAAACTTGGCAGGGAGTTTATCCAACTTTTGGCATGGTTTCGCCTGTGCTTGTTGTTAATGTAGGTGCCCGGTTTTGACATAGATCAAACAGCCCTCTTCACTAAATGGCGTATGCACACTATCTGAGGGATTGCGCAGCCAGGTACCTTTGGGATATACCCCTTGCTCATCAGCAAAGGTACCCTCTAGAACAAAGATTTCTTCGCCACCCCAGTGGCGATGTTGTTGGAATCTTGTTTCCGGTGCCCATTTCACCAGGGCCACCTGCTCTGTACCGTAGCTGTGTAGTGGGAACACTTGTAGGCCCGGCACCAGGCCCGGTGCCCACCCGGCTTGGTTGGTATCTACAGTCACCTGTTGATGATCGTCTGGGTCCATTTGTCGCAGCTTGACCAGGATAATTGCGCCATCATTACTATGG
>CALBPH010000290.1 GCA_937899365.1 uncultured Leptolyngbya sp. | reverse complement strand
GTTGGCAAGCTAGTTGAGGGTGAAATCGATCAAGAAGATCAGTCTTTTTTGGATGATGATCAAATTGCGAAGGGATTTGTTGTTCTTTGTTCAACTTATCCTCGCTCAGATTGCACGATTAAGACCCATATGGAGGCATATTTGGTCTAAGTCAACCGATGAACTCCACCTAACGATTGCATCAGCGTTTATCAGGTTAGAGATTGTTTATGTTTGAGAGTTTTACAGTATCTGGCTCTTCCCTCAAGTTATTAAAGGTTGGTGAACGGGGGGTGATTGCTAGAATTAGGGAAACTAATTCGACAGTTTCTGAGCAATTGAGGAGACTGGGACTATCCCCTGGAACAACCATTACCCTAGAACAACGATGTCCCAGGTTTGTCGTGCGCACACGGCAAGGCCCATTGGCCTTAAGCCAGTCAATGATTCAATCGATTTATGTACGTATCGGAGGTTTTTAGACCAGTAACCCTCTGCAAGCTTACTAGGAGTCAGAACAATGGCAAAAATCGGAATTTTTTATGGCAGTACATCAGGGACCACAGAAGAAATTGCTGAGAAAATTCACGAAGAACTTGGCGAAGATGTCTGTGACCTGTACAACATGGAAGAAGACTTTGATGATGTGGACTATCTCTTGAAATATGACTATTTACTGCTCGGCTGCTCTACTTGGGGGGCTGGGGAGTTCCAAAATGACTGGCGTGATCCCCTGTTTGATATGGAGTGTGAACAACCTGATCTTTCTGGAAAAACCATCGCTCTTTTTGGTCCAGGGGACTGCACTGGCCATGGCAAACACTTTGTGGGGGCGTTGGGTATTTTACACGATGTCTTGAAATCTCTGGGGGCAACGATAGTGGGAGCCGTTTCAACGGAAGACTATTCTTTTGAGCAGTCTACGGCAATTCGAAATGGCAAGTTTGTTGGGTTGCCGTTAGATAACGTTAATGAGAGTGATAAAACCGATCAGCGTATTGCAGATTGGCTAGAATTACTTAAAACTGACTTTCCAGTTTTAGCTTCCTGATACGGTTTCTTAAAGTGTCGGATTATGTGCGATTTTTTTAAGCGATGGCCTATAACTGAACCATCGTTGTCAGCAGATTTACCTCAGTTCCAGCGTCGATGGACTGATTATTATGAAGCGGTGGCCGGTCGTCCCCCCCGTGAAACGCTGCTGCTGGCGCTTGAAAATTTTGCATCGGAACCGTCTGCTAATTTGCGTAGGACGGCTGTGGATTTGGGCTGTGGTGACGGGCGGGATACGGTGGCACTGCTACACCAAAAGTGGCGGGTGATTGCCATTGATGGAGAACCTGATGCGATCGCACGACTGCGCCGCCGCTCTGACATCAACCGCACCTATCTAGAAACTCGAGTACAGCGGTTCGAAGAATTGACCCTGCCACCCGCTGTCGATCTGGTTAATGCTAGCTTTTGTCTTCCGTTTTGTCCGCCAGATTCGTTTGCAGACCTCTGGGAAGAAATTGTCACTGCCTTACGATCCGGTGGTCGCTTTTGTGGCCATCTGCTAGGCGATCGCGATTCTTGGAGTATCTATCATGACATTAAATTTCACACACGGCCCCAGGTTGAACAGCTTTTAGACTCATTTAAAGTAGAGCTTTTAGATGAAGAAGAACATCCTGGTACAACCGCATTGGGGGAGGAAAAAAATTGGCATTTGTACAATATTGTTGCCTGTAGGCGCTAATACTGTTTAGAAAAAATCAGCCAGGCCGATTTGAGGGGCGTACCGATCGGGTGAAGATACAGCCAATCAGAATTTCTCAGATAAAATCATTCGAGGATCAGCAACGCCTGATTTAATTAACTTTACCGACAGGAGAAACGTGAATGAAGGTTGCTAAAGACGTCACTCAGCTTATTGGTCACACACCCCTGGTGCAGCTGAATCGGATTCCCCAAGCTGAAGGCTGTGGCGCTCAGATTTTACTCAAGCTAGAGGGCATGAATCCAGCGGCTTCGGTCAAAGATCGGATTGGGGCCAATATGGTTCATGCTGCTGAGGCCGCGGGGGCGATTGCACCTGAGCGCACCGTTTTGGTAGAACCCACCTCCGGCAATACTGGCATTGCCCTGGCGATGGTGGCGGCGGCGAAGGGGTACCGACTGATTCTCACCATGCCAGATACCATGAGCCTGGAGCGTCGAGCCATGCTCAATGCCTATGGGGCAGAGCTAGTGTTAACGCCGGGTAGCCAGGGAATGAACGGTGCGATCGCAAAAGCCCAAGAGATCACGGCCCAGCTAGCCAATGCCTTTATGCCCCAGCAGTTTGAAAATCCCGCCAATCCCCAAATCCATCGCGAAACCACGGCAGAAGAAATTTGGC
>CALBPH010000289.1 GCA_937899365.1 uncultured Leptolyngbya sp. | reverse complement strand
TAACCTGGCTGATATCACCGCTCTCAAGTCGGCGTACTACGTTAGTAGGCCGTTAGTAGGCGGTTGATCCCTTGGTTTGCTGCATCAGCTGTACGTGGGTACTTTTTTCGGGCTCATTGGGCTGGGGCTGGCGTTGTAGGTAGGTACCATCCGGCTGCATTTCCCACGCCTGACGGTTGTCGCTCAGACAAATATCTAAAAGATTTGTCAGTTTGCGCTGCAGGTGGGGGGCCAAGATCGGTGTAATGGCTTCAACTCGGCGGTCTAAGTTGCGGGGCATCCAGTCAGCGCTGCCAATATAAAACTGCTCGTTTCCTTTGTTATGGAAGTAGAAAACACGAGAGTGCTCTAAAAAGCGACCAATGACACTAATGACTCGAATGTTTTCGCTAACGTTCTTGACCCCCGGTGTGAGACAGCAAACGCCGCGCACAATTAGATCAATGCTGACACCGGCTTGGGATGCCTGATATAACGCCTGAATGATCCCAGGATCCACCAATGCGTTCATCTTGGCGATAATGCGACCCTCTGTACCGTGGGCGATTTCCTGATTGATTAACGCCAGCATCCGCTCCCGCAGGGTAATGGGGGCAATCAGCAGCTGACGATAGGCCTTTTGTCGGGAATACCCCGTTAGGAAGTTAAAGAGATCGGTTAAATCTGCCCCCAGCTCTTCACTACAGCTTAATAGGCCTAAGTCTGTATAGATGCGGGCGGTTTTAGGGTTGTAGTTGCCGGTCCCAATGTGGACATAGCGGCGGATCCCATCGTGCTCTTTGCGAACCACCAGGGCAACTTTGGTGTGGGTTTTTAACCCAAGCAGACCGTAAACCACATGCACACCCGCTTTTTCCAGAGTTCGGGCCCAGTTAATATTATTCTCTTCATCAAATCGGGCCTTAAGTTCTACTAGGGCAACAACCTGTTTACCATTTTCGGCCGCCGACACCAGCGCATTAATAATGGGGGAGTCTCCCGATGTGCGATAAAGCGTCATCTTGATGGTGAGCACATCGGGGTCAGCCGCCGCCTGGGTAATAAACTGTTGAACCGTTGCTGCAAATGACACATAGGGATGATGCACCATGCGATCGCGACGACGAATGATGGAAAATACGTCATCGCCTTCACCATCGACATCATCAAGATTGATGCGATGCCAGGGTGATGGGACGACGGCAGTCCAGTCAGGGTCCTTATGCTCTGGTAGCGGTAGACCAATCAGTGCCATCAGATCGCTAAGGCCAATGAGCCCTTTTACGTCATAAATGTCGTCCTCGTGCAGGTCCATCTCGGTGAGGAGAGTGGCTCTGACTTCAGAAGAGGTGTCGGACTGTAGCTCTATACGAACTAGAGACCCGCCCAAGCGTCGCTTGCGCAGCTCTTGCTCCAACGCCAACATCAAGTCATCGGCGTCATCTTCCTCAAGGAACAGATCGGCATTTCGGGTGATGCGAAAGGTATAGTACTCTTCGACCACCATGCCAGGGAAGAGAAACGTTAGGTTTTTACCAATGACCTGCTCCAGGGGGACCGCCGCCCAGAGGGTGCCTGGGGCCTGTAGCTCCTTGGGTAGCTGGATAAAGCGGGGCAGAACCTTGGGCACCTTTATGCGGGCAAAATGTGTTTCTTCAGAGTCCGCCTCACGTACAACAACGGCCAAATTTAGGCTGAGGTTGGAAATGTAGGGGAACGGATGCCCCGGATCGACGGCCAGGGGGGTCAGTACTGGGAAGATTTGATTTTCAAAATGCGACTGTAAATAGGTAACCTGCTTGCTGTTGAGCTCGTCGTAGTCAAGCAGGTGGATGCCATGTTCGTGGAGTTGGGCATTGACCTCTAAAAAACAATCTTGCTGTTTGGCAACGGTCGGTCTCAGTTTGTCGCCGATGGCCTGTAGGTGTTCAGCAGGGGTGCGGCCATCGGGGGTGCGGCGGCTTACTTGGGCTTCAATTTGCCGTTTGAGCCCGGCTACGCGCACCATAAAAAACTCATCTAAATTATTGCTAAAAATGGCTAGGAATTTTAGCCGTTCTAGCAGCGGAGTCCTTGGATCGAGCGCTTCGTGCAATACTCGCTCGTTAAAGGACAGCCAGCTCAACTCCCGACTGATGTAATACTCTGGCAACGTCAGGTCGATGTCCGTTGAAACCATGGCGTTGCCATCTGCTGCACTGGCAACAGATGGTTCGGAAGTCGTGTTCTTGGCGTTTTTATCCAACATTTTTAGATAGTTTGTCCTATGACCGACTAAAAAACATCGCGTTCATGCCCCACCCACCACTCGCCCAGCTTCATTAAGTCGGCGTGGATATCGGCGACCTGGACAGCATAGTCATCGGCTGATAGCTGGTGACGGCGTTCCTGAAGCTTCTTGAGCCGCAGCTGTATGAGTAGCCAAGGCTTACTGATACCGTCAGTTGCTTCAATGTACTTTGCTAGCTCATTGCTGTTCATGGGAATGTTTCCTGCAAAATCGTAAGGTTAACGCTTGGAAGTCACCATTGTTGGTTTAGCCGGGTCGCCCAGTCGTGCTCCCTTCTTTTAAGAAAAGGAAAGGAATCTATGCTGGGGACGTAATGTCTAATTTTTTACTTCCCTATTTACCTTACTGAAAAATTAAGCATCGTGATGTAGTGGGGAAACCTTCTAATCCATAAACCCGCAGAAAGGAAGCCATCTTAGCTTCTCTCTGCGGGTTTATGGTGGGGTTAAGAGATTGGAAAAAGGCTAGGAATTCTGCCTGTGGCTATTCCTAGAGCAACCGACTACTGCTTAAGGTGATGGACCCATTCCCGCAGGTTGTCGGCAGCAACATCGCGGCCCCCTAGACCAAATGCGATCGCAATTGCCACGGCAATCGCCCCTAGCAATAGACCAAAGGCTAGATTGACAATGCTAGTTGCCACACCCATCTGCTGTAGTGCCATGGCACCCACAAAGGCAATGATGGCAATTCGAGCAGCCTGGGCCAAGGTGCCAGACGAGGACATCCCCATACCGTTAATCAGGCGGAAGGCCAGATTAGCCGCGTAAAGGCCAATGGCAAAGACCACCACACCACTGAGCACCCGTACCGAAACGGCCATGATGTTCTGAACGATGTTGGTCAAGACTGGGAAGTCAAGAATTTCGGTGGCTGTGACTGCACCAAACAGCACAATGCCAACCAAAATAATCACACCGACAATTTCAGAGGGAGTCTTTTGAGGGGCTTCTATCGCCGGCATGGGCTCCCCTTCGGAAAGGACAACCTCAGGCTCTGGCGTAGACAGCTCAGGCAGCCCCAAAATGTTGGTGATGTTATCAAACCCGATGCCCGACAGCAGACCCACTACCAGCTCAGAGACAAACTGACCAATAAAGTAGAAGATCGTCAGCACGACGCCAGCGGCCAGGACCTGAGGAATGATAAAGAGCACGCGCTCCAGCATTTCTACAGCCGGACCTGAAATCGCATCGATGTCGAGCTCATTCAGGGCTGCGATCGCAGCTGGAATTAAGATCAGCGTATAGACCAAGACGCCAGCTAGGCTGGAGACGGAAACGCCTTCGGTAGGGCGAGAGGCCAGACCAAACCGAGCACCAAAGCTATCGGCACCGGTCGCCATCAGCAGATTAGTAACAATCCCCTTGACGATATTGGCCACCAGCCAACCAATGCCAAAGACAATGGCCGCTGTCAGTACCTGGGGAATAGCCAACAGGAACTGGTTCAGCAGTTCTTCGACCGGCCCTAGCAGACCCGGTAGCTGCAACGCACTCAGAACCAGCGGCAGCGCCAGTAGGAAAATAAACCAGTAAATAACATTGCCGAGGGTGTCATTTACCTGGAAGGCATTGCCTTCACTGTCAACGCCGGTTTGCTCTGACAGGCGCTCATCCAGGTTAAATCGACCCAGACCGTTAATGGTGGCTGACTTGGCCAATTTGGCAATTATCCAGGTGATAAACAGGATAACGGCCGCACCAGCAAGACGTGGTAAATACTCAAAAACAGTCTGCAATAGACCGCTAATGGGTTCTGACACAGCGGTCAACTTGAGGGCATTTAAGATGGCGATGATGAAGAAGAGCATCACCACCCAGAACACGACGCTACCGATCGTGCTTTCGATGGGCACCCCTTCATCCAAACCAGCTTTGCTAGCTAACTGGTTGTCTAAGTTTGTTTTGCTGAGTAAAAACTTGACAAAGGCCCTAGCCACTGAGGCCACCACCAGGCCCACAATCAGTAGTAAAAAGGCACCCAGCAGTCCAGGCAAAAAGCTGCCCAACTGACTGCCAAGGCTATCTGTAAATTGTGTTATTGAGTTTGTTGCAGCAAGGTTAACCGTTGGAGTCAACCCTAGCCAGTCAAACTCAATCACCCCATGGAGTTGAGTCATTTTAATCCCTATGTCTACTGAACATCTACATGCGTCGGGCAGGGCAGTAAGCCCAAATGCAAATCATGTTTGCACTCAGGGTACCGTCTAATATGGGTTTTTTTCCCTCGGAGCCCATTAATAGCAGACTTTGTAATAAATCCCCTGTATTTCTAGGTACAAATGCGGCACATGAACCAGTTTTCTGGGTTGTCAAGGACAAATTGGCGGTTTTTTGACGTAATTTGATACACCACGTCTGCAATCTGTCCCTGGGTTATGAGGCTCTTTTGTATTATTCGCTAACGGTCGGCTCGTCACTGTCAGCTGCGTCTGGATTAGAGCCGTTTTCTGGATCAGTGTCCTCCGCCTCAGCAACATCCACGCTTTCAGCTGATGCTTCTATGGCCTCATCGGTCTCCGTTTCACTGGTCTGCGCTTTGTCGGTAGCCGACTCATCTTCATCAATTTCTAGCTCAGGCACGACGGCAACCGCTGCGATCGCATCGTCCCCATCCAAACGCTGCAGCTGTACTCCGGTCGCCATCCGCGACTGAATAGAAATCGCAGAAATTGCCTGACGGATAATAATGCCGCGCTGGGTAACCAGCATCAGCTCATCGCAAGGATGTACCACCCGCAGGGCCACTAGCTCATCGTTTTCCTTACGGAACTTCATGCCCACTAAGCCCATACCAGCCCGATTTTGCAAGCGGAAATTTTCCACCTCCACCCGCTTACCCAGACCCCCTGCGGCGATGATTAGAACCCAGGGACCGCTATCCCCCTCAGCCATGGCTGCATCCGTCTCATCATCACTGGCATCCGCAATAGCATCATCACTAACATCAGACACATCAGAATCGGCCACTTCAGATGCCGCCACCTTATCCGTGACCGCAGCCGCCAAAATATCCATGCTAATCAGCTTATCGCCATCTCGCAGGGACATGGATCGGACACCGCGGGTGGGTCGGCCCAACGGTCGTAGCTGGGTGTTATCGGCCCTAAAGTGAATGGTCATGCCATGGTGAGAACCAATAATAATGCTGTCCTCGGTCCGGGCCAATCGTACCCAGCGTAGCTCGTCGCCATCCTCAAGGGAGATGGCAATCAGACCGTTAGCGCGAATGTTACTAAATGCCGACAGGGCCGTCTTCTTAATAAATCCGCCCTGGGTGAGCATCACCAAGTACACATCTTCAGAAAATTCCGACACCCCCAACACGGAGGTCACTTTTTCCTCCCGAGGAATGGGCAGCATTTGTACAATCGGATTTCCCCGCGCTACCCGAGATCCTTCTGGAATTTGGTACGCCCGCAATGTGTAGGCCACCCCCCGATCGGTGAAAAACAGTACATGATCGTGGGTACAGCAAGTAATGAAGTGATTGATGGCGTCGTCATCCTTCATGCGGGTGCCCGACTTACCCCGAGTGGCTCGGTTTTGCGCCTCAAATGTGGAAACGGGCATCCGTTTGATATACCCCTGTTCCGTCACCAAAATGACCACCTGCTCATTGGCAATCAGGGATATATCTGTCAGCTCATCTTCGGCTGCTTCAATGACGGTGCGACGTTCGTTCGCGTGAGTCGTGCGGATTTGCTGCAGCTCTTCTTCAATGATCGCCAGGATACGTTCTCGCCGGGCCAAAATATCTCGCAGATCGGCGATTTTCTCCTGAAGCGTTTCGTGCTCCAGCTGAATTTTATCGGCCTCTAGGGCGGTCAGACGACGCAGCTGCATCTGCAAAATCGCATCGGCTTGAACAGAGGACAGTTCGTAGGATTCCATCAGTTCTTGCTTAGCCGTGGCCACATCAGCCGCATGGCGAATTAAAGCAATGACCGCGTCTAAGTTATCCAGAGCGATCAGATAGCCCTGGAGAATATGGTCTCGTTCTTCTGCCTTGCGCAGCTCATAGCGGGTACGGCGGGTGATTGTCTCTACCCGAAAGTCTAAAAAGACTTCTAAAAATCTTTTTAGGGGTAATAGCTGGGGCTCACCGTTCACCAGGGCCAGCATGTTTACCCCAAAGTTGTTCTGTAGCGGCGTCTGCTTGTAGAGATTGTTGAGCACCACCTTAGGATAGGCGTCCCGCTTGAGTTCGATGACGACGCGCATACCGTCGCGATCGCTCTCATCACGAATGTCAGAAATGCCATCCAAACGGCGGTCGTTTACCATCTCGGCAATCTTCTCAATCAGACCGGCCTTATTGGTTTGGTACGGCAGTTCAGTGATAATGATGGCTTCGCGATCGGGACGACCGGTGTATTCCAGCGTTTCGATGGCGGCCACGCCGCGCATGGTGACCGACCCACGCCCGGTGAGATAAGCATCGCGAATCCCGTTACTGCCAATGATCTGGGCTCCCGTGGGAAAATCTGGCCCATGGATGTGGTTCACCATCAGCTCTTGGCTGGTAATTTCGGGATTTTGAATCAGGGCAATAACGCCGTCCACCAGCTCCCCCAGATTGTGGGGAGGAATATTAGTGGCCATGCCCACCGCAATCCCTGATGAGCCATTGAGTAACAGCTGCGGTATGCGCGCAGGCATAACCGTGGGTTCTTGCTGAGAGCCGTCAAAGTTGTCGGCAAAGTCGACGGTCTCAGACTCGATATCCTGAAGCAGGGCGACACTGGTGAGGGCATGCAACCTCGACTCGGTGTATCGCATGGCCGCTGGTGGGTCATTGTCGATGGAGCCAAAGTTACCGTGACCGTCGATTAGCGGAGCCCGCATGGAAAAGTCCTGGGCCATACGCACCAGGGCGTCATACACGGCGGTATCGCCATGGGGGTGGTACTTACCGAGAACTTCACCAACAACACGAGCACATTTTCGAAACGGCCTATCTGCGGTTAATCCCAGCTCGTGCATAGCGTAGAGAATACGGCGATGCACCGGCTTGAGACCATCCCGAGCGTCGGGCAGAGCGCGCCCCACAATGACGCTCATGGCGTACTCTAGATAGGACCGGGACATCTCGTTGCGCAGATTGGTGGATACAATCCGCTCTTGGGGATTACTCATACAGAAAGGAGACTCTAAAGAGACCGGGAAAACAATACCTAACTTGACGGGAGCTTAGCTGATTTTTAAGCCCCCTAAACTAGGAAAATTAAGCCAGGATTTTCCTGGAGAAATATCATTGAGAACATCCCAACATTTTAGCATATTATTAGGATTCTTGGTGAACGCTGTAACCCTACTAAACAAAGGGGTTTGAGATGGATTTTCTAGGGCTATGGAACAGGGTGAATCAATCTCGGGAATCTCGGGGATTGAGAGGCCGAGTAAGGTTAAGTATGTAACGTCTTTTTAAGACTCTGGAGAGAAAAATAATGGCCTCTTCTGCCGTGCCTTTTCGGGTGATTTATTCTGATCGTTTTTTGGACCATGACACCGGTCTAGGTCATCCTGAAAATGCGGGACGGCTGACGGCGGTGGTGGCAGCCCTAAAGGCTCATCCGATGGCCCCGTATTTGGAGTGGGTGGAACCTTGCGATCGCAACCCTCTCCCCCACATCAACACCGTCCACGACCCCGCCTATGTACGGGCTCTCCAGCGCATAGCCGAGCGTGGCGGCGGCCGTTTAGATGGCGATACCCCGGTCTCAGCAGCTAGTTACGACATTGCCCTACTCGCCGTCGCAGCCTGGTTGGACGGGGTGGACCATGTGCTCGAGACCGATGGAGCGTCCGGCTTTGTGTTAGCTCGGCCCCCCGGTCACCATGCCGAATATGGACAAGGCATGGGGTTTTGCTTGTTGAGTAATGCCGCCATCGCCGCCCACTATGCCCTAACGCAGCCCGACATTAACCGCGTCGCCATTCTCGACTGGGATGTTCACCATGGCAACGGCACCCAGCAGCTGGTGGGCGATCACGCCCAGATTGCTTACTGCTCACTCCATCAGATGCCCGCTTACCCAGGCACCGGGCTGGCTAGCGAAACCGGTATCCATGGCAACGTCTGCAATATTCCCATGGCCCCCGGCAGTCTGTTCAACGACTATCAGACGCAATTTGACCAGCAGGTTCTCCCCTTTCTCAACCAGTATCAGCCGGATCTGTTACTGGTAAGTGCCGGCTACGATGCCACAGCTGCTGACCCCCTCGCCGGGGTCAATCTAAAACCCACGGACTATGCCGCTTTCACAGTAGCCTGCCACAACATAGCCCCCCGAGTTCTGTTTGGTCTGGAGGGGGGCTATGACTATCAGGCTTTAAGCCAGTCAGTGATTGCCACCATTGAAGGGGCAATGAATAGGGCGCAATAAATAGGGCGCAATGGAGCGCAATAAAAATAACCCTGGGATTGCAAAAAAAAAGACGGAGGGAAACAATCTCCCTTCGCCCTTTTCTTTTTATCTTTTTTAGACCAGGTTTAAGACCAGCACCCCCCTGAGCAAAGTCAAAGGGGCACGTTTAATCTCTCAAACTAGGCATTCACAGGAGTCACCATAGGCAGCTCCACATTGCCAACTTGAATGCTGACATGGTCTGGATCGGCCCAGAATATTAGGCGAGGTAGGTAAGCGCTGCTCAAATGCTCATGCTTTGGCAACACCCGCAAGGAGAATCCTTGCAAACCACTTTGTCCGTAGGCCACGTTGAGGTTGTACAGGCTACTGCCATCAGCATCTTGACCCCGGTAAACCATGGCAGTTGCTTGACCACCCTGCAGCTCACCATCCACATCGATGCCGCCCTGGTAAAACTCCACCGAGACATCCGAGGCCTGGAGATGCCCCAGGTAGACCCGTGCCGTTACCTGTAGGGGCTCATTAACCTGTAGATCCACATCGTGGGACAGGCCAATTTGTGCAATGGAAATCTGCTGCCAGTGCTGGTATAGCTCTGACTGCCACTGGGCCAAGAGCTTGGCGGGTGCATAGTTATCAACCACCAGCTGGCGTCCGCGATTCGATGCGGCAAAATATCCCAGGTTCGCATATTCCTGCAGCATTCGAGCCGTATTAAAGGCCGGGGTATTTAACCGGATCGCGGCCTTCATCTTGGCGACCCAACCGCGGGGAATACCATGCTCATCCCGGTCATAAAAGAGAGGAACAACGGCTGTTTCTAGCAGCTCATAGAGGTCATTGGCCTCTACTTCATCCTGGTAATCCTGGTCGTCATAGGCTTCACCAGAACCGATGGGCCAGCCAGTTTGAACGTAGTCCGCCTCATCCCACCAGCCGTCTAGGACGCTGAGGTTGGGGAGGCCATTCATCGCCGCTTTCATGCCGCTAGTACCCGATGCTTCACGGGGGCGACGAGGATTGTTAAGCCAGACATCACAGCCCGATACCATCCAACGCGCCACATGAATGTCGTAGTTGGGAACAAATACGATGGAGCGCTCTCACCCCTCATCACGGGTAGAGTGAATAATGTTGCGGTTCAGCTCTTTACCAGGGATATCCTTAGGGTGAGCCTTACCAGCAATAACAAACTGTACGCGGCGACCGAGAGAGTTTTCAACAATCTTACGCAGACGCTCCACATCTCTGAGGAACAAGGTGGCACGCTTGTAAGTGGCAAAGCGACGGGCAAAGCCAATGGTCAAGATGCTGGGGTCCAACACTTCCTGGGCCCGCTCCATCTCTAGGTGGGAGCCACCGCGCTCTTTTACAGCCTTGTGCATCCGGTCGCGAACGGATACAACCAGGTGAGAACGACAGTTTTCGTGGTTGCGCCAAATTTCCGCATCGGGAATGGCGCTCACCTTATTCCAAAGGGCGTCATCAACGCTGGCAATGTCCCATTCAGCACCCAAGTAGCGGACATATAGCACCTGGGTGGACTTAGCCACACAGCTACGGGCATGAACGCCATTGGTAATGGAGGTAATGGGGACTTCATTTACCGGCAGGCTTGGCCATAGACCACCAAACATGGTGCGGGATACGGCACCGTGGAGTTTGCTCACACCGTTAACAAACGAGGCCATCTTAATGGCCAAAACCGCCATGCTAAAGGGGGCATCATGATCGGTGTCGTTCTCTCTACCCAACCCTAAGAAATGCTCATGGGACAGGCCAAAGCGAGCGGCATAGTGACCCAGATAGTGGAAGACCTTTTCTGGGGGAAATAGGTCGATCCCTGCGGGGACAGGGGTGTGGGTGGTAAACAGCTGGGTGGCTTGGGCCAATTGCTGAGCTTCGGTAAAGCTCAGGCTCTTGTCATCCATCAGCATGCGAATACGCTCTAGGGCCAAAAATGCTGAGTGACCTTCGTTTAGGTGATAGGCCGATGGCTGACGACCCAGGGCCTTAAGCATGCGTACACCGCCAATCCCCAGCATCATTTCCTGGTGGATCCGCATGTCGATGTCACCACCGTATAAGCGATCGCAAATATCCTGATCGTGGGGAGCGTTGGGCTCAATGTTGGTATCTAGCAGATACAGAGGCACCCGACCAACATCTACTCGCCAGATGCGGGCATAGACCTTACGGCCTGGATAGTCTACGGAAATGCGCAACTCATTACCCTGGCTGTCGCGCTCTAGGGTAATGGGCATGTTGTAAAAATCATTGATGGGATAGCGCTCTTGCTGCCAACCATCCGCGTTGAGATACTGGGCAAAGTAGCCTTCTTGGTACAGCAAGCCCACTCCTACTAGGGGCAAGCCCAAATCGCTAGCGGTCTTGAGGTGGTCGCCTGCTAACACCCCTAAACCACCTGAGTAAACCGGTAGACAGGTGGTCAAGCCAAACTCCATGGAGAAGTAGGCATAGCACTCATTATCAGTGGGGTTAGTCCGATGGGCGTCATACCATGACTGGGCATTTAGGTACTGCTCTAACCGCTCCACAGCGTGGTTCATCTGGGCAACAAAGCCACCATCTGCGGCTACGGCTTGCAGCCGATCTTGGCTGATGGTGCTCAGCATCAAGATGGGGTTGTATCGACTGGAGACCCATAGATCGGGATCCAATCGCTTGAATAGGTCAATAGTCCCCACATCCCAATCCCAGTGGATATTCTCAGCAAGCTTACGTAACGGAGCTAACGAAGCGGGCAGTGTGGGCGTAACGTTAAAGGTACGAATTGGGCGCATAGGTTTTTGACGCGAGTGCTTCAAGTCCACGAACATTCTGACCCCGAAACTTGGTTTAGGACCCAACCCTTAATACTCTTTTTGCTCCCGAGGCTTATTTTTCCATGGGTAAACCAGCCGGGATCAAGGGATAGCCCCAAAGCTAAAATCTTTCTTCAATTGAGGACAAAACGATGCTTTTCGTTGCGTTCAATTGCCTTTTATTGCCGTTTGTCTTTTGTTGGTTATGTATCTTGATAGGAATTAACGATAGTAAACGCCAATGGTTATAGATGTGTCAATACGTGTATCTAGATATATCTAGACGTATGCCCTCTGCATTGGGATACCGGTGGTGTCTGCTGGGGCTGACCTCCATCGGATAAGAACAATCATGGGGGTGACCCCTTAAGTCGGCACCCCACCCCTCCACGCTCTTGGAGGCTTTTTTGAGCCGCATCCACTGGACTAAAAAATACTTTTTTGACACTGCTCCAGTTTGCCGTCATCAGGGTCTCAAAGCGTTCTTCCTCTGCCCTGGGGCCTCCGTTTGTGATGTAGTAATTTTCGCCATCCTGCCCCTCTACGAACTCGCCATTGAAAAAATTATAAAATGCATCGTTTTCTAGCCGTTCTCGCCGGACATCTAGACCTGCAGCGGCTAGGTCGTTGGCGGCATCGTCCTCTAAGCTGCATCGTAGTTTTAGTTTGGCCGCCATTTTCTCCGTTGTCAGGCAAGGAACCATTTCTGCCATTTCTGTTGCATCTTTTAGCGCCTCGCTGCTGTTGTTGACTACCACCACACCATGGCCAATAAACAGCAGACCCATATCTAAATGGAATTTTCCTGGCTGCTCAACACAGATAACTTGCTCAACGCTGTCTAGACCAAAATCTTCACAGATAAGTCTTCTCACGGCGTTATTGCTGAGTTGGTAGATGTGGGCTGTGGCTGCGATCGCATCTTTGCCAACAAGAATAATGGAGTCGCCGTTTGCATCTTCTCCGGTGATCATGTTGCCACCTTCTATATAGGCTCTGATGTGGCCCACACCCATGCCATTTGACTGGGCCACATGTTCCCATGTTACTGCCATCTTATCCGTATTTACCTGTATCCCCAGGAGAACCCACAGGTGATCGTCCCGCAGCGCTTCTTCTAAATTTTCGGGGGTTATTTTTCCTTGCCAACGCTGCCGTCTGCCCTTTGTCATGGCCTGTTCAAGCAGTTCGTTATTAAACTGTTGCAATACAGCTATCTGGCCATTTTTCAAAAATTCTACACTGTCTTCCGCCCACTTTGATACGGGGCTTTGGTTTTCTGTGATGCTGTAGTCAAGGGTTTTATAGTCTTCGTTTGCGAGTTTTTGTTCAATGTCTTTTCGACAGTTTTTGTCGGTCAAGATTTCCAGGCGTAACCCCAGGTCCCTAGCCGTTTTTGCAAAAAATAACAGATGTGCTATTTCGGTTTTACCTGTTTTGTCTGTTTGGCTTTGCATGTAGTTCATGTGCAAAACCTTTGTTCGACCGGCTGGTGTTTTCTTCTGTGGCAGAGAGCAGCCCGTATCTACCTTTGGCAGGGTAGCTTGAATCTTTTCCTGAATTAACTCAATGTCTGTTGTCTTGTTATTGTTGTCTCTTTTTATCTCTCTAAGCTGATTGTGCAGTATATCCAGCGACTGCTCCATATAATCTCCTGTATTATGACTGCCTGGCTTTTCTGTACTACTCTTCTGGGCGTTCAGTTTTGAGTTGTAACAATTCCTCAAAGTTTGTGGGACCTAATCTTAATAAAATAATGTAGCTATAACTTTAACGGCATGAACTGGAGTGTTGTCTTTACTAAAGGCCGCAGCTTGTAGAACCCGGTTCAACCTATACAACTTTAAAATAGGAGAACGGTGAATGGTCAGCACGATTATAAATTCCGCGATTCGATTAGGCACCCAGGCCTTTGATGAAACAGATCCAGTGCAGCTATGGCCCAGCGACTCTTTAGATACAGTTAAAGTCGTTATTCGTGCTGTTTACAGACAGGTTTTAGGCAATGCCCATGTGATGGAAAGTGAGCGTGCTGCCGTGGCAGATGCAGAGTCGCAATTGCAGAATCACACCATTTCCGTGCGCGAATTTATTCGTCAAATTGCCAAGTCTGATTTATATCGAACTCGGTTTTTTGAACCATGCTCCCGTAATCGCTTTATTGAGCTAAATTTTAAGCATTTATTAGGTCGTGCGCCCAATAGCTATAGCGATATTGCTGACCATAGCCATCTTTTAGACTCTGATGGCTTTGAAGCCGAGATTGACTCTTATTTGGATAGTGATGAGTATCATCAGGCTTTTGGTGAAGATACGGTGCCTTACTACCGAGGGCATAAATCTCTTGCCGGGCAGAAGGTGTCTGGATTTGCCAATTTGTTGAAGCTACTGCGAGGGTCCGCTAGCAACGATAATAATGTGGCCCATAATCAGCAGGCCCGACTAAATCAAGCCATCATGGCTAATCAGATCGGTGCGATCGCACCCGTGAGTCGTCCTACCACAGAGTGGAAAACTCCTATTACCGCTGAAGCCTACGCACTGATGTTCCCATCCAGGGTGTC
>CALBPH010000288.1 GCA_937899365.1 uncultured Leptolyngbya sp. | reverse complement strand
CCCTCCAACTGTATCGTTAATCTAATAGCGAGTTCACACCGAGTTCAAGACAGGCACCCGGCCATGATAATCACGGTAGCCAGCTTTAAAGGGGGGGTTGGTAAAACCACGACCGCCATTCACCTAGCCGCATTTTTTCAAGGGAAGGGCAAGACGTTGCTGATCGACGCCGATCCTAACCGCTCTGCCCTAGGTTGGTCTGGCCGTGGGGAACTCCCTTTTGAAGTGGTTGACCAGTGGCAGGCCGAAGCTCAGAGTGAGGACTATGAGCACATTATTATCGATACCCAGGCCCGCCCGACTACCGAAGACTTGGCAGCCCTAGCCAATACGTGTGATTTACTCGTGCTGCCAACCATGCCAGATATTTTGTCTCTGGATGCTCTGGTGCTTACCATTGAATACCTCAAATCAATTCAAACCAGCCAGTATCGAATTTTAATCACGTCCATACCACCCAAACCCAGCCGAGCGGGTGATGAGGTGAAAAAATTACTCAAAGATGCTGATATCCACACCTTTGATATTGGTATAGGGCGGCTGGCCGCTTTCCAAAAAGCCGCTATGCAGGGGATACCCGTCTATGACGTTAAAGATCAGCGGTCTGAACGGGGGTGGCAGGATTATGAAACCGTGGGGAATGAGATTCTTAACCTGATGAGGGAGCGATAAATGTTGGCAGGGCGCACGTACAGCAAAGCCCCGGCTGTTATAGCCGGGGCTTTGCCATGTTCGGGCTAGATTATGGTCTGGGCTGCTTTAACGACGGGAGGACATTAGAATACGCAGCACGTACCAAAATAGGAGCATCACTGCAGCAAACAGTTCTAACGATGCAGCCACATGCTGATTTGTGGAGTAGCGGTGCATGACGTTAGACGTTTTGTACAGGATCGCGGCAGCAGCAAAGGCCACCATAAAGAATGAAAAGAACAACCCCAGGGAGAACCCAAACAGTAGGCTGCAAACGATCAGCCCTAGGGCTACCATGCCGCCAATTTTGAGGATGCCGCCCAAAAATGCAAAATCCCTACCAGAGGTAAAGGCTACTGCCGTGAGTCCACCAAATAAAAATAGGGTGATAATTCCGGCGGTGGGAATAACCGATGGGTCTGAAAAATATGCCGCCATGTAAAGCAGGGGCGCGAAAATAATTGCTTCACCGACAACGTACAGACCTAGCCCCATATACTGAGCGTTCACATCATCGGCTTTGGCCGCCATGTTACTGGCTAGATAACCCAGTAGGGCAAATCCACCGAGCAGCGCTAGCCAACCAAATCGGCCGCCGCCAAGAAATACATTGGCCAGTAATTCAGCAATGCCGAGCTGGAAAAACAAAAATTCGACCACCACAAACGCGCCTACGGCCCCAGCAAGGTGAGTGTAGGTACGTTTAATAAATTCTGCTCGCTCATTGGGGCGAGCCTGGGCCACCATAACCATGAACACATGCCTCCTATGGGCAAAAATGACAAATCACTCTGACAGGATGCATCCCTTTAGACTGTCATTTAGTGATGCTTCGATCAGACGCTAACATATCTACTTAGTTTACAGTTTCTCCTTAGAAGATGGCCTTTCTATGGCGTCATCAATCGCCCTGGGGCAGGGGAAAATAATATAAAAATGTATTTCTTAATACAAAGCTGACGATTTGACATATAAAGCTGTTAATAAGGTCTTTTATGTCTGATTTCAGTACAAGTACTGGAAATATAAGATGATTATCACATTGTCTAAAAATTACAATGGTTGATCTTGCCACTGCCTCCGTAGGCCAGACGGTCTATCCTCCTAACCTTTCAGAAACCTCGATTGAGCTACGTCAATCGTTTCAAGGGGAACGAGTGTTAGCCGCTATCGATGTTGGGACCAACTCGGTTCACATGGTGGTGGTCAAAATTCAACCAGAGCTGCCTGCATTCACTATTATTGGTCGCGAAAAAGATACTGTGCGTCTCGGTAACTTTCGTCCGGGGACAAACTGCCTGTCGGACGAAGCGATGGATCGAGGTATTGCTGCTTTAAAGCGATGTAAACAAATTGCAGATAGTCATCAGGCCGATGACATTGTGACCGTAGCGACCAGTGCCACCCGTGAAGCTATCAACGGTCAACTGTTTATTGATCGAGTTAAGCAAGAGGTTGGGCTAGATATCAATCTGATTTCTGGGCTTGAAGAAGCTCGACGGATTTATTTAGGTGTGCTTTCTGGCATGGAGCTCAAGGGTAAACCCCATGTCATTATCGATATTGGCGGTGGTTCCACTGAGATAATTTTAGGGACTGGAGAACGCCATCGGTTTCTTAGCAGTACTAAGGTGGGGGCTGTGCGGCTCAATGCCCAGATGGTGACTAGTGACCCTATTAGTAGGGACGAGTTTCTACAGCTACAAGCCTATGTGCGCGGGCGGTTAGAACCTAATGTTGACAAGCTTAAAACTAAACTTTCAGAGGGTGAATCTCTATCCTTAGTGGGGACATCTGGCACGATTGAGTCAATGGCGATTTTAACTGCCATCAAGAAATTGGGCGCTATGCCTGCTTCTATGAATGGTTACACCATGACTATGGACGAGCTGGAGCAGGGCATTCAAACACTGCGACGGATGAGCTTTAGTGAACGGTTGAAGCTGCCAGAGATTTCGGCTAGGCGCGCTGAAATTATTGTGCCAGGGGCGGTGATTTTGCAAGAAGCGATGCGGATGCTAGATGTGGATCGCATCACCATCTGTGAGCATGCTTTGCGAGAAGGGTTAGTGGTGGACTGGATGCTGACCCACGGTCTGATTGAAAACCGGATGCAGTATCAGCAGTCGGTCAGGGAACGAAGTGTGATGAAAGCGGTGCGTAAGTACCAGGTTAACAGCCCCCACAGTCAGCTGGTCGCCACATTTGCCCTGGCGTTGTTTGATCAAACCCGTGGTGTATTGCATCAGTGGGGACCGTTGGAGCGTCAGGTTCTATGGGCGGCGGCCATGCTTCATAACAGTGGTCATTTTGTTAGCCATGGCTCCCATCACAAGCATTCCTATTATCTGATTCGTAACGGTGAGCTGCTGGGGTTTACCAGTGCTGAGATTGAGCTGATTGCCAATGTTGCCCGATATCATCGAAAAAGTGCCCCTAAGCTAAAGCATGAGCCCTATAAGGCGTTGACTAAGCACAGTCGTCGAGTTGTGAATCAGCTGAGCGCGATGTTGCGGGTGGCGGTGGGGTTGGACCGCAGACGGGTGGGTGCGATCGCAACCTTCCAAACCACCTACGATCCCGATGCCCACACCATGACCCTGGGCTTTACTCCCAACCATCCTCAAGACAGCTGTGAGCTAGAAATTTGGAGCGTCAACGATAAAAAAGGCTGCTTTGAACAGGAATTTGACCTGACATTAACCATCGAGCAAGCTGCCTAGGTATCGACGTCTCTCAGGGGGTACCCTAGCAAAAATGTGCAGGAGATAAAACAGCTATAGAGGGCTCAGTCGCGTAATCTACAACATTCCCTGCAAAAAGGTTTTAACGGTCGGCGTCATTTGATCTTGTTTCCAGACAACACACACTTCAGCCTGGGGGGTAGAGTCTTGAAACGGAATAAAACAAACACCGCGACGTTGGAGATTTTGTAGAGATGCGGGCACAATGGCAACACCAATTTCAGCGGCTACCAGGCTCAGAATCGTCTGCATCTGAGCCGCTTGCTGCACTACTGTGGGGCTAAAATCTCCTTGATGACACAGGCTAATAATTTGGTCATAAAGGTGTGTGGCCATAACCCTGGGAAACAGTATAAATAACTCTTTCTGCATCGTTTGAATAGAAAGAGACTGTTGCGAGGCCAGTCTATGGGTTAGGGGCAAGGCTGCCACCAGGGGTTCCTTTAGCACCGACCTTGAGCGCAGCATGTCATGCGCTATCGGCGGTCGCATAAAGCCGATATCCAGACGATTATCCAACAGTCCTTGAATTTGTTCTTGGGTGGATAGTTCATGGAGAACAATCTCTACCTGGGGATACTGTTCTCGATATTGTTTGAGATAGTCGGGTAGCAGGCTGTACATGGCAGAACTGACAAATGCGATCGCAAGTCTTCCCACTTCACCTCGATTGGCTTGCTGGGTCTTTCTGATAGCCTGCTCCAGGTGTTGCAACAGCTGTTGAGCTTCCTGCTGCAATACCTGACCTGCGGCCGTTAGTTCTACCTTTCGCCTGGTCCGAGCAAACAGCTGGGCGCCCAGCTCGGTTTCTAACTGATTGATTAGTTGGCTCAGGGGTGGCTGAGCCATC
Organism: uncultured Leptolyngbya sp.; assembly: GCA_937899365.1. GTDB lineage: Bacteria > Cyanobacteriota > Cyanobacteriia > Phormidesmidales > Phormidesmidaceae > Leptothoe. The sequence continues at coordinate 2,072 of CALBPH010000288.1, read as the reverse complement.
TGCGAGAGTATGGCGGCCCGACCAAAGTGCAGTTCTTCAGCAACGGCTAGGAAATATCGAAGATGTCGCAATTCCACCCTGTCATCCTTAATACTTTTAAAATATTAATAGATAGTGAATCATATATTGGACATCTCAATGGTTCAACCTTAGCCTAGGGATACGTTTTAACCTTAGCTACTATGACCTCTGAAACCCTTCAGCCTCAACAATCTTGGGATGCCGACCGCTACCAAAGTCAACATAGCTTTGTCTGGCAGTATGGGGCTGCTTTGATTGACCTACTCAACCCGCAGCCAGGAGAGCATATCCTCGACTTGGGCTGTGGTACGGGCCAACTCACCAACACACTGGCAGAAACTGGTGCCACAGTGAGCGGCATCGATGCCAATGCCAATATGATTAACGCGGCCCAGCGACAGTACCCCCAACTATCGTTTGCCGTAGCCGATGCCTGTAATTTTCAGGTAGATTATCCGGTTGACAGTATCTTTTCTAATGCGGTGTTGCACTGGGTTAAGCCCCCAGAGCGAGCTGTCCAGGCTGTGGCCAGGGCCCTAAACCCTGGCGGTAAATTTGTAGCCGAGTTTGGCGGCAAAGGCAACGTGCAAAAAATCGTCGGTGCGGTCGAAACCGTCAGACAGCAGGGAAACCTCAGCCCCTGGTATTTTCCGAGTATTAGCGAGTATGCCCAACTGTTGGAACGCCACGGACTAGAGGTTACCTTTGTCGCGCTGATTGACCGTCCCACCCCCCTAGACGATGGTGACCGAGGTCTTGCCAATTGGCTCAAAATGTTTGGCAGTCAGCTTTTGGCAGGACTGAGCCCGAACGATACTGAAACCGTGCTACGTCGTGTAGAAGCCCATTTGCGACCCCAGATGTATGACGGACATCAGTGGACGGCTGACTATCGTCGCTTGAGGGTCGTTGCTGTGAAACAGACCCACTAAACAGACCCATTAAGATGATGGATTGCCCATGGGATAGTTCATGCCAACAATTTTGAGAAATCCCTGCCATTATGATGCAATGATGAAGCAGATTTACCCGGTATCTGTGACATCATGATCCATGGCATGACTATGGCGCTGTATCCAGTTATGGCACCACAACGCTGTAGATCTTGGAATTTATGGCACCTCACATCGGCATCACGGAGTGGCTGAAACTATGGCAAATGAAGTGCTAGAAATCGCTTTAGATCTTGAAGCACTCAACCAAACCCTAGGTGGCATGGATGCCGCTGAATTTGTTGCCTGGAGTACTGATACCTTTGGGGATGCCCTGGTTATGAGTACTAGCATTGGTATTCAGTCAGCCGTCATGCTGCACCTGGTTACGCAGGTCACCCCCCATATTCCAGTCATTTGGGTAGATACGGGCTATTTGCCTGCAGAAACCTATCGTTTTGCTGAGCAGCTTACTCAGCAGCTGAATCTCAACCTTAAGGTTTACCAATCGCCCATCAGTCCAGCGCGGATGGAGGCCCTCCACGGGCGGCTGTGGGATCAAGATAATGTGGAGGCGCTCAACCGCTACGACCAGATTCGTAAAGTTGAGCCTATGCAGCGAGCGCTGAAAGAGTTGGGGGCAAAAGCTTGGCTGGCGGGGTTGCGGGCTAATCAAACCTCCCACCGTCAAACCCTAGGCCGCATTGCTCAGCAAAATGACATGTACAAACTGCATCCAATTTTGTCTTGGCATTCGCGGGATGTATATCAGTACCTGACCCGATACGATTTGCCGTATCACCCATTTTTTGAACAAGGGTATGTCACGGTGGGGGATTGGCACTCTAGTCGTCCGTTAACGGCTGCCGATAAAAACGAGAGCGACACCCGATATAAGGGCATGAAGCAGGATTGTGGTTTGCATCTGCCCCAGACCCAAGGAGAAGCGGAGAGTTTAAATTCGAGTTCGTTGTAGGTTAGCGGGATGGAGAGACGTTGCTGACGGCGTCTGTACATGATGGCGATATCTCACTTGACTAAGCCTTCATCTTGGATAGTTAGCGTTGATCAGAAGCTAGGGGCCCTGGGTCTATTTGTCGCCGGTGTTTTGATGGGGCT
>CALBPH010000287.1 GCA_937899365.1 uncultured Leptolyngbya sp. | reverse complement strand
TAGCGGTGGCAGTGGCGGCGCCAGCAGCGGCGACGGTGGCCGCGGCGGCGGCGACGGGGTCGGGCGTGGCAGATGCGGCAGATGCAGCGGCGGGGGCAGATGCGGCAGCAGCGGCGGCTCCTTGCTGCTTGGCGGCTTCGATTTCGGCTTCGGTTTCGGCGAGAAGTGCGATCGCACTTCCCACAGGGGCCACATCCCCGGCTTCTACGACGATAATGGCGAGGAAGCCTTCATAAAAGGATTCAACATCCATGTCGGCCTTATCGGACTCGACGACGACTACGGTTTCACCTTTTTCTACCTTGTCACCAGGGGCTTTTGTCCAAGAAACGATTTTTCCCTCAGTCATGGTTGAGCTAAGGGCAGGCATGAACACTTCGCGAATCATGGGGGAATTCCGGGACGGGTGGACAACAAATAAGATAACGAACCGTAGAGGCGCGCCAGCATCTTATTCTAAAAGACTTTGTGCCATTGAGTTAAATGGGAAATCAAATAAAAAACCAGCGGCCAATTGACCGCTGGTTTAATTGAATGTGTATAGGCGGATTTGGTTTAAATCTCTCAAGATTCTTTTGGGAAAGAATAAGGGGTGCAATACCTATGTTGGATAGTGGTCATGGCCCACCCTACATCTCGCCGCGAATTTCCTCGATGACGCCGTCGCGTAGCAGAATTTCTACCTGCATTTTTTTGACGAGGTTATCGCCCGTGGCCGCTTTGAAGAAGCCGTCGATTTGGCCCTGGCTAACTTCTTTATTGAGTTCTAGGGTTTGGACCTGCTGCAGCTGCTGGAGCACCTGGGTCTTTTGCTGTAGCAGCTTGGTTTTGTCTTCGTTGATTTTGTTTTGAACCGCAGCCATCTGCTTTTGGATGGCGTCGTTGGCTTCTTGCTTTTGGAGTTCGCTAACCATGCGTTGGCCTTGCATTTCTAGCTGCTGTAGGCGACTGTCAATGCCGTTGATTTGCTTTTGCAGCTGGTTCTGGGCTTCTTCTTTCCAGAGGGGGGTGACGACGGCTTTGACGTTGATGACTCGCTTTAGGAGTAGTTGGGATTGCGAAGCGTCCATAAAACTATGAATAGGTGGCTTTAGTGATCAATTTCACTAGGTATATTACCCTCTCCGGTAGGAAAGGTGGCTTTTGCAAGATTTTCTATGGGTTTGGGGGGTTGTAGGAGAAGTATTAGGGGCTGCTTGGGGTCCCTCCGAGTTCCCCAAACCCCCTTGGCTGGGGCCGGGACGCCGCCCTAGGACCCAACGTATTGGGTTATTCCAAATTGCATGGGTCAGGGGTTACGGCGAGGTCGATTATGTAGGTACTGATCGGGTATTCCTGTAGGGACATCCCCGTGTAGGTGCCCTGGGATAACCTTTGCGATCTCAGGGAGTAGGCTTCGACTGCGCTCAGCCTACTGGCCAAATAATCCGTCAATCACATCTTGATAATTGCGCGTGACAACCGGACGCTTGACTTTCATGGTCTGGGTTAGCATGCCGTTCTCTATGGAAAATGGCTCGCTCAAAAGTGTAAAGGGTCCGATGCGTTCGTCGGGGCGATACCCTGGGCGGGCTTTGACTTCGCGGGTGAGTTCTTGTATGAACAGGGTTTGAACTTTGGTATCGGCCAGGGATGCGGCGGGGTCGGTTTCGTTGAGGGTAATGTTCTGACCGGTGGCCCACTGGCTCAGGGCTTCGAGGTTGGGGACAATGAGGGCACCGAGGACTTTTTGGTCCTGGCCGACGAGCATAATTTGGTCGACGTATTTGCTGCGGGCGCAGGCGTTTTCGATGGGCTGGGGTTCGATGTTTTCGCCATTGGTAAGGACGATGGTATCTTTGGCGCGACCGGTGATAATCAGGTCGCCGTTGGGGGTGATTTTGCCAAGGTCGCCGGTGTCGAACCAGCCGTCGGGGTCAATGGCTTTGGTGGTGGCCTCAGGGTTTTTGTAGTAGCCCTGCATAACTTGGGGGCCACGAATGAGGACTAGGCCTTGTTCCCCTTGGGGGACATCTTGACGGGTGTCTAGGTTAACGATGCGGGTTTCGGTGCCGGGTAGGGCATTGCCGTCGGCTCCGCGCAGGTTCTGCCAGGGGCGGCGAACGTGGGTAATGGGGGAGGTTTCGGTAAGACCATAGCCACCCAGGATGTCGACACCGATGATTTCGTAGAAGTCTTCGAGGTGATCGGCAATGGAACCACCGCCGCTGACGACAAAGTCGATATCGCCGCCGGTGGCTTCGCGTACTTTTTTGTAGACCATGGTGTCGCCCATTTTGTGGACGGGCCAGAGAACGGCGCACTGGGCGCTGGCCATGGCACGGTCAAAGGCGTTGGGTGTATAGTCCAGGCTGAGGTCATCGGCAATGCGCTTAGCGGTAATGTAGCGCTGGCTCTGGTGCAGAAAGAAGTTGATCAGCTTCTGTTTGCTGTCGGGCTGTTCGCGAAACTGTTTCTGGACGCCTTCGTAGATCGACTCCCACAGTCGGGGTACGCCCACCATGTAGTTGGGTTTGTAGGCTTTAAGGTCTTTTTTGACGTAGCGGATATTGGTGTAAATTTGGTGCACCCCCTGGGAAAGGGTGAAGTATTCAAAGGTACGCTCGTAGCAGTGCCAGATGGGCAAGATGCTCATGACTTTAGAGCCAGGGGCGGGGTACACGACACTACAGGCCCCGGTCACCTGGGAGAGTAAATTGCCTTGGCTGAGCATGACGCCTTTGGGTCTGCCGGAGGTGCCGGAGGTGTACATCAGGGTGGCGAGGGTGGTGCGATCGCAATTCACCTCTGCCAGCTCCCCACCTTTCCCCAGCTCCATAACCTGGTTAAAATTCAGCAGCCTGGCCGTCGTCTCTAGCTGGGGCGTTTCATCCGACAACAGGGCAATAAACCGTAGATTTTTATCCCCCAGGCTATCGGCCAGCTTAGTCAAAGTAGTCTGATCCTGCACAATCATCGCCACCGAGTCGCTATTGTCCAAGATAAAAGCCAGCTCATCCTTATCCGCCTGGGAGCCCCGCACCGCATCCACAGCGCCAGCGGTCATGATGCCCTGATCCACCACCAGCCAACGGGGCTGATTATCAGAAAACAGCGCCACCTTATCCTGGGGCTGAATACCCAGGGCCTGGAGCCCGGCGGCAAACTGCCTAATCTGCTGGGCCAGCTCGCCATAGGTCAGACGACGCGCAGGAGTGCCATGGGGGTCGTCTAACGCAACTTGGTCAGGAAACCGCTTTGCTACGATGGGCCAAATATCCGCCACTGACTGGATGTGGCTATAGTCAATGGCCTGACTCAGATTTTGTTGTTCCTGGGGCGCAAGGGTGGCAGCAGTCATAAAAACGTCCTCAAAAACCGTGTCTTAAAGTACCTTGGGCGAGCGTTGAATAGTGAATTATTAGCCGATCAGCAATGCTAAATTAATCTACTTCTAATATCCTACCCGTGTGGATTTTATAGTTTCGTCTGTAAACTCTGCACCTGTGCCCCCACCTAGACCAGTCCAGTAACTGTCAAACCCCAGCGAGGGACCTAACCGGGGCTAACCCTCAACATTGACTACATTAACTTAAGTAACAAACCTCTGTTTCTCAGGCTATGCGTCCACTATTTTCCGGTCCGCTGACGGTCGAATCGCTGACGATCCCAATCCAAGATTTACCATCCAGGCTACAGGGTACGGTCATTGTCCAGCTATCAGATTTTCACTATGACGGGCAGCGACTGTCGGAACGGATGTTGGCAGATGCGGTTGCAACCATACCCACCCTCAACCCAGACCTGGTGGTCTTTACCGGTGATTTTATTACCCACGAACCCGACCCAATCCATCAGCTGGTCTCCCAGCTAACCCCCATCGCCCAGGCTTTCCCCACCTACGCCATCCTCGGTAACCACGATAACTATTGGCCCATGGCCCGCCCAACGGTCACCGCCGCCCTGACCGACATCAACATCCCCGTCCTCTGGAATCAAATCGCCTATCCCTTGGGCCAAGAGCTAGCCCTGGTGGGTCTCGCAGACTATTACCACCAAGACTTTAGCCTCAGGGTTTTAGAGCAGCTCCCCGCCGATCTGCCGCGCATTGTGCTCTCCCACAATCCTGACACCGCCGAACACATGATCCCCTGGCGAGTTGACCTCCAGCTCTCAGGCCATACCCACGGCGGTCAAATCGTCATACCCGGCATCGGCAACATGGCCCAGCAATGGTTTAACTTCCGCAAACGACTACCTCGGGTACTGCGTAACAGCCGCATACCCTACCTGAGCGATCGGTGTGCCAGCGTAGTCACCCACTGGGAATGGGCCATGGGGCTGCACAAAGTCGGTCAAAATTTGCTCTATGTAAATAGAGGTCTGGGCACCTATGCACCGGGACGTTTGTTTTGTAATCCAGAAATTACGGCAATTACATTGGTTTAGAAAGCAGCAACCAAACTAAATGCCCACAAGGATAACCCACCCCGCCTACGGCACCCCGCCCAAAAGGGGATGGACCTTTAAAGGCCCGTAGATCTTTCTTTACCCAGAAGAACCTTTTCGCTTTCCGCCTTTTCCCCAAACCTTAAAGAACCCCTACATTCCCCCCACCGACCTCCCGTTTAATCAGGAACTCCTCTATCCTAGGTAAAACGATTTCTGAAACCCGCAGGTCCATGCACAACTTTCTGCCAATTACTTATTTTGAGGGTCAGTTTTGTCCGTTTGAGGATGCCAAAATCTCCATTGCCACCCATGCATTGCACTACGGGACCGGTGCCTTTGGTGGGTTGCGCGGCATTCCCGACCCGCAAAATGGAAATCGAGCCTTGCTGTTTCGGTTAGACCGCCACTGTGCGCGGCTAAGCTCAAGCGCCCGGCTACTAAATTTTGACCTGCCGGCAGACAAAATTCAGCATGTGATTACAGAATTTGTAAAACAAAACAGTCCCAAAACCTCTTTCTATATTCGCCCCTTTGTCTACACCTCGGACCTTGGCATTGCCCCCCGATTGCACAATGTAAAAAAAGACTTTTTCGTCTACGGTCTAGAACTCGGCGATTACCTCTCCCCCGAGGGCGTCACCTGTCGCATTAGTTCCTGGTATCGCCAAGAAGATCGCAGCCTGCCGCTGCGGGGCAAAATTAGCGGTGCTTACATTACCTCATCCCTAGCCAAAACCGAAGCTGTTGAAGCAGGCTTTGACGAAGCAATTTTAATGAACTCCCAGGGCAAGGTGAGTGAAGCCTCAGGGATGAACATATTTATCGTTCGCAATGGCAAGCTAATTGCCCCTGGCTTTGAGCAGGATATTTTAGAAGGGATCACCCGCGATAGCGGACTACAGGTGGCCCGGGACCTAGGCATTGGTGTGGTAGAGCGTCCCGTAGATAAGTCAGAGTTACTGATTGCCGATGAGGTATTTTTGAGCGGTACGGCGGCCAAGGTAACACCGGTACGGCAGGTGGAGAACTATACCCTATCAACGGTGCGCCCCATAACCGACCAGATTCGGGATAAGCTAACCGCCATTACCGAAGGACGGGATGACCAATATAAGGACTGGGTATTTGGGGTAGACTTGAGCTGAGGCGGTTGTAGGGTCACTCCCCTCACCCCCATGCCGTAGCGTCTTACGATCTAAGTATGGATACGGCTCCAGAACAGTCCCAGTCTATCTCTAACTTTTTTAGCAAGTCATTTCTGAGACTTGCTTTAGTGGCGTTTGCCTTCATCACTCCATTTGCCATTCATAACCTGACCGAAGGACGATTCCTGGTCGGTACAGTTTGCTGTGTGATTCTGGCCATTTTTGCGTTTAATGCCTGGTACATTGTTCTCCATGAGCGCTACATCATGGCTGTCACCCAGTTCGCCCTGATACCGACCATTCTCTTTTTGCTAATTTTGTTACTTAGTAATGGGGAAATGATCGGTGTTTTCTGGTGCTACCCGGCGGCAGGAGCGTTTCATTGTTGTTGCCCAGGCGCAAGGCGTGGACGGCGACTCTGGTGCTATTTTCGATTGTTATACCGCTGAGTGGGTCATTTGTTGATCCGATGCTGGGGGTAAGAATTATAGCGACGCTGGCCCTGGTAAGCATTGCAGCGGCTGTTTTTGTGCGGGTAATTGGTGAACAGCAGCAACAGCTTAGGTTACAGGCCATTACGGACCCGCTGACGGGGTTGCTAAATCGGATGTTGTTGAATGAGACATTGGACTGGGCGATTGAACAATCGAAGCGGTTGGAGTTACCAATGACGCTGGTGGCGCTGGATATTGATCATTTTAATGGTGTAAATGATACCTTTGGTCACGATGTGGGGGATGAGGTATTGCGGCAGGTGAGTGGGTTAT
>CALBPH010000286.1 GCA_937899365.1 uncultured Leptolyngbya sp. | reverse complement strand
GGTGGGGCCCATCAGTGTTGGCTGGCTCCGTTGTAAAGCTATGGGGTGGGGCCCATCAGTGTTGGCTGGCTCCGTTGTAAAGCTATGGGGTGGGGCCCAGTAATCCAGCGATTTCAACACTGACGACCAGCATAGCCAGCGCCCAGCGACACCTATGGCAACTCACCAAAAATAAACTTAGCTTTTCAAGTTATTACAAGTCTTTACACCTGGTTCCAATTTTCTGTCAGACTCGTTTATGTCGTTACTATCTGAAACGTCGACCGGGTAGTAGTTTTCGCAATTAATGACGGTGTAAACAAGTTCTATAAGGGCTCTAAGGAACTAGACCGGGTTTATGTCCATAGCTCTCATAAACCGCTCCAAGGAGTTTACTCAATTAAGACATTGCCGTTCTAGACGGTGGAGTGTACCAAAGTTTTCAAATAGAGGAAGGTATTGCCAAATCCATGATTAACAACACTTTGTTTCGCCCTGCAGCGGTAAAGGCTAACAGAAGGAAATTTAATCCTGAAGGCTTTGACTTAGCAGCAGCTCTGAAAAAAAGAAAAGCTGCTGACGCTGCTAAAGCGGCCACCCCTCCAACGGCGGACTTTGACGTACAGAAAAACTATGTCAATGCTTTTTCGGGCACTCAACCCGTAGAGCTCATCGGCACGACATCCGTTACAGACCTAGATGTCGTTATCCGTGCCGCCTATAAGCAAGTGTTTGGTAATGCCCACCTGATGGAAAGTGAGCGCTCGTTGGTGGCGGAATCTCAGTTTCGCCGGGGTGAGCTGACGGTCCTAGAATTTGTCCGTGCCCTGGCCAAGTCAGATCGCTATCGGGCTGTATTTTTCGAGAATTGCCCTAACTTACGAGCGGTCGAATTAAACTTCAAGCATCTGCTAGGACGGGCTCCTGAAAATAATGCAGAAATTTCCGAGCATATTCAGATCCTGGCTGAAGGTGGCTTTGAAGCAGAGATTGATTCTTATTTGGATAGCGACGAGTACTTTCAGGCCTTTGGTACTGATCTAGTGCCCTACTACCGAGGTCACAAAACTCAGACGGGTAAATCGGTGTCTGGGTTTACCCATTCTACTCAACTGGTAAAGGGGGCCTCTAGCAGCGATAAGTCTATTGAAAGTAACACAGCACCCCAAATACAAGCGGGGCTGCTGGGGGGTACGCCAACGGAAATTAAGCCACTGGCAACGCTGCCCTTCTCCACACCGGTCATTCCTGAGCAGGAATACGAGCAGCCGAAGAAACCTCTGACTAAGGAAGACTATATTCCCCAGTACAAGTCACCCGTATTCTTTGCGGCCCCCGTTACGCCCAGTGAATGGGTACAGCAGTATAACGCCAAGCAGGCGGCGGCCACCTTCCCAGCCGCTCGGGCCAGCCAACCGGTCAAGCTGTATGGGGGTGCCTCGGGTGAGGAGATGGACATTGTCATACGCGCCGCCTACAAGCAGGTGTTTGGCAACGTTCACCTGATGGAAAGCCAGCGCATGCTAACGGCTGAGTCTCAGTTTAAGGATGGGGCTTTGAGCGTTAAAGAGTTTGTTCGGGCCTTGGCCAAGTCAGATGCCTATCGCTCCCTGTTCTTTGAGAGCTGCTCTAATGTTCGCGCCATCGAATTGAACTTTAAGCATTTATTAGGGCGGGCTCCTGATAACTTCAAAGAAGTCTCGAAACATCTGGCTATTCTGGCGGAAGGGGGTCTGGAAGCTGAAATCGATTCTTATTTTGAGCACCCAGAGTATGAGCAAAACTTTGGCACCGATACGGTTCCCTACTATGTGAGCTACGCTACCCAGACGGGCAAGAACGTCGCTGGCTACAACCGCATCTTTGAATTGGTGAAGGGGCTTTCTAGCAGCGATCGTTCTATTTCTGAGTCAGTTAAAACCAGTCAGCGATCGCAACTGCAAACAGACCTGCTTAAAGAATTCCAGGCAAAGACAGACATTGTCTTTAATCCTCAGGGGTTTGACCTAGCCAAGGCCATCGGCGCAGAGGTGGTCGTCTCTAAACTAGATAAGGGCTCTCCGGCAATTACCACCGCCTACACCCAGTCCTTAGCTGAAGTTCAGCCCGTTGAACTGGTGGCTGGGGATACCACTGGCCAAGTCGATCTGGTGATCGAGGCCGCCTACAAACAGGTGTTTGGCAACGCCCACCTAATGGAGAGTGAGCGTTTTCCCCTGGCTGAGTCACAGCTGCGCAATGGCGATATTACGGTGCTAGAGTTTGTCCGCGCCCTGGCCAAGTCAGACCGCTATCGCACCCTGTTCTATGAGCGTTGCACTAACCTAAAGACAGTCGAGCTGAACTTCAAGCATCTGCTGGGTCGGGCTCCTGAAAATGGTGCGGAGATCTCTCAGCACATTCAAATCTTGGCAGAGCAAGGTTTCTACGCTGAGATTGATGCTTACCTGGATAGCGACGAGTATTTCCAAGCGTTTGGCGCCGACATTGTTCCCTACTTCCGGGGTTATCAAACCCAAACGGGTAAGGGCATGGCCAGCTATACCCACGCCTTCCAATTACTGCGCGGAGCATCCAGCAGCGATAAGCAACTGAGCCAGTACGGTGCTGCGGCCGTTGACCAGGCTATCCTCAGCAATAAGGCCAGCCGCATTCCCACTATTGATGAGCAGACTGTACCGGTGGCGGAAATTGCGCGCCCCCAGGCTCAACCAACAGCCCCAGTGACCACACCGGACTATGCCTTTGGTCTAGATGCCACCAGTCCTCTATCGGCTGTTGAGCGCACGGCTATTTGGCAGGGCCAGTACAACGCCCTGGCCGATACGGATCCGGTCAAGCTGGTCCCGGGTGCTTCGGCAGAAGATGTCAGTCTGGTAATCAGAGCCAT
>CALBPH010000285.1 GCA_937899365.1 uncultured Leptolyngbya sp. | reverse complement strand
TAAGCTCATTACATCTGTCATACCATATCCGAATTTATGCCGTTGCTGATTTAGAAGATGAACCGCTCGGTTAAACATGCTATTTGACAGTATTTTGCAGACAAAATCATTCCAAAGATCAGCAACGCCGGATTTATTAACCCCGATTAGAGATTAACGATCTAGCAGGGTCACTGCCTGGTGGATGCCCTGCGATACCGGGGATTATCAGCCAGAATTTTGTATCCGGTTAGCGGTTGTTGCATGGAGCTCCGCTTCTCCCTATTAAATAGGGAGCTGAGCAATACCCATGCGCCAGCTCCCTATTTAATGTGAAACATGTGTTAGCCACTCACGCGACAAAGGCCATTGCCCCTAAACCTAGAGTGCTAATAGTTAGCAATGGGGCTCCCTTTTCTTGCGGCCCTTTCTGCCAATAGCGCTCTGGCGATACTGTACAGTTCCTTGGGCACGCGGGGTGAAGACCCTTTGCCCAACGCCTCGGGATAGGAGTCAGGAATAGCTCTAATTTCAGGCACATCACCAGGGCCATCTGCTAGCAGATTTGGTTTTAGGCCAGGGTTATCGCCGCCAAATCTGGATTTATCACTGCCGCATGCCGATCCAAATAGTGAAAACGAACGAGAGAACCCAACTGAGTTGCGCCCCGTCTGGGTGTCATATCCCCGTGGATAAGGAACAAACATGTCTCCAAAATTTTGGAGATATTCATCACTGTCCAAGTAAGAATCGATTTCAGCTTCAAAACCACCGTCTGCGATAATTTTGATGTGCTCAGAAATCTCAGCATAGCTTTCAGGAGCACGACCCAGTAAATGCTTGAAATTCAATTCAATGGCAGTAACGTTGGGGTGCTTTTCCCAAAACAGTGCCCTATAGCGGTCAGACTTGGCGAGCTGTCGAATAAATTCAAGTACGCTGATGTCGCCGCTACGCACCTGAGACTCAGCTTTTGCAGAACGCTCACTTTCCATCAGGTGGGCATTACCAAAAACCTGTTTGTAGGCGGCGGCAATTAACAAATCAGCATTCTCTACCGACAGAGATTCGCTAATGGCTTCTGCTTTGGGTGTACCTGCTAATGCATCGCGATATTTTGTTGCTGTCGTTTTTGCCTTGTCTTCAGAGGCTGTCCAAATTTCAACCCGACCATTAACCACTTTAGAAGCTCCCCTGCGCCCAGCTGAGACAGAGGTGGTGGCGGGGGGCAGGGTATCAGCAGACGATGTTGGCTCGTTTGCTTTAGGTGTTTCGGGCTCAGTCGTTTTTTTCTGACTTGGTTTCTTTCCATTTAATACTGGCAGCTTCAGATCCTTAGATTTTTCTAAGATGCCAGATAACCCTTTAAGCATTTCCTAAGCCCTGAGAAAAGACAATTTTTAACAGCTTTACGATCCTAGATAACCGAACTAAGTTCGATGTCGTCAAGACTATGGCGCTTAACTCTCATCACCCTATGGAGCAATAAGTTTGAAACCCAAACAGGACGCAGGATACAGACGTAATCGTATCAGCGCGGATGCGTCGCGTCAATGAACCTCATATAGGATAAGGCCGTTTTGCCTACCATCTAGGAAAATATGACTCAAAACCCTTGAAAACCTATTGAAATAAGAGCTTTCAGGAAGCCTCAAACGGATAAACCCCCAAGAAACCGGATCAGGCTTTGAACCCATGGACAGGCATTTGGAGACCCATTTTCTCTAAATAGAAAAAATTAAAATGTTACAAAGCTTAAAGTTGATGAACATGAGCGATTATGGGGCGATGCAGGTACTTTTAGCGTTTTATTGGGGAGCCTCAGCCAGCCTGAAGGTGGGAGTTCTTAATCGTCCAGGTTCATTCATGGCTAGCCATGGGGACCCTTTGTGGGCTTCAAGCCACAACTGAGCAAGCGCGCAGCTAATCTCTTTGTTACCCTGAGGAAGTTTGATTAGAGGCATGGGGCATGGGTGGGTTTGGGCTAGGCCAGATACACAAGCGAGCCTATAGATGGGGCAGCTGGCTTGGCATTTTTCTATGGCTGGGAGTGTTGGGATTTGGAGTTACTGGCTGCACCCTTCCCCAGGTCAGTGCGGAAGAACGGCTGTTTTTAGATCTATCGGTGAAGGCGGTGGATCATGGGGTGCTGCCCATGGACGAGTTTGAGGGCACTCAAGTGGGGGGCCTATCTGCGATCGCATATGATCGCAACCGCAGTCGCTTTTATGCCCTATGCGACGACCGCCAGCGGCCCCGGTTTTACACCCTCAGCCTGGACCTGAGCCCCACGGGCATCAATGACATGACGGTAATGGCAGTCACCGATCTAACGGATAGCGACGGAGGCCCCATCGCAACAGCCTGATCGTGTCCAGCGAAGGCTCTCCTCGACAGCAAATCCCGCCCAAACTACAAGAGTTTGACCTGGCAACGGGGCGGCTAAAAACTGATTTTCGGGTGCCCGATCGGTACTTGTTTGGCCCAGCAGAGGGTACTACCTCCGACGGGCAAACCCAGGGTATCCAAGAAAATATCGGCTTTGAAGCCCTCACCATCAGCGCCCCCGCCGGTTCCTATGAGCCGTTTCGACTGTTTGTCGCCACCGAAGGACCGCTATATCAGGATCTCGATATTGACCCCGACATCCCCTTTAAAAATCGCTGGCTCCACTATCTAATTGACCCGAACCAATACACCCTACTTTCAGAACACGTTTACACCATGGATGCCGCTCCCTTGGGGGCGGTGGTCAATGGCCTCTCAGAAATTTTATCGATCGATGTGGGCGGCCACTTTCTAGCCATTGAGCGGGCCTTTGGGTTACAGGGAACATCAATTAAGCTGTATCAGCTAGCAACTGGCGTAGCCACGGATGTGGGTGCGATC
>CALBPH010000284.1 GCA_937899365.1 uncultured Leptolyngbya sp. | reverse complement strand
CAGTAGAAGCTGCTGAGCTTTAAACCGCCTGCTGCAATCTTGGTGCGCAATGCCTTAATTTCGGGACGGACGGCTTCGGCTTCTAGGTCACCAAAGCCATAGTCTTTGGCCGCAGCTCGGTAGTGATCCAACAGATCGTTAAAGCCTATGGGCCAGCCGCTGTTGGCGACCCAGGGTCTGCCGTCAAAGTCCCAGGGCTGTAGGTACTTCCATTTACCGGTCCAAACGTTGCTGGTGCCCCCAAACTGTCGCACACGACTAACGCCCCGTAGCGCGGGCGGCAGGTACTGATGGTAGTAGGTGTTTGGATTTAAGTCACGGTGACGTTTGCCGAGAAAGATCACATCGTTTAGGGCCTGGATTGAGGGATCAAATTGGCGGCGGCCACTTTCTAAGAGAATGACCTCTTGGCCATGGCGCGCTAGGTGGGTGGCTACTTCGGTGCCCGCTCTGCCGGACCCCACAACAACAGCCTGCCCCCGAAGGTTTGTTTGTTCGCCCAGGTCGAGAATATCGGTAATCATAGGGTCTCCGTTTGAAAAAAATTGGCGTTGCTGCTCCTTGAGGGGCTTTAATCTGAGGCATGTTGGCATGGGGCAATTGGGGTCGATCGATTCTTCTCCTAAATCAGCAATGGCAATTGTGGAATGTCTGTTTACTGCAGCTTATTCATTAAGGCAGATATGAAAGATTTGCCTTGGGTATAGCCCCTTGGCAACATCAGCCAGATGCAGAGGTAAACGAGTACGTAAATGAGACTTTCAATGATTAATCTGATGGGTAAGGGACTGATGCTTGGCAGGTTTAACGGCGTCAGATAAAGCAACCCAGCCGAGAGAATGGAGGCGCTCGCAGGACGCCAAACGGCCCCCATAAAATCGCCCAGGGTAATGGGGGATTGGCGCACACAGTAAACTACGGCCGGATAGCTCAAAAGACCCATGCCGACGGTATAACCAACGGCTACGCCATAGGCTCCCCACCGCACACCGATTGCGATCGCAACAATCATCACAGGCGTATGGATCAGACCCCAGCGAAACTGGCGCTGGGTTTCCCCCGCTGACACGTAGATCCATTTTGTGACCCGGTATAGACTGCCGATAAAGACCGCCACAATTAGGACGCGAAACATCGGTACAATTTCAAGCCACTGCTCCCCTAGCATCAACAGGGTGACATCGTCAGCTGTTATGAACATAAACGCCAGGGCTGGCATACAGACGGCAAAAATTAGCAGCAGGCCCCGTTGGCAATAAAGCCGGTACCGTTCCGGCACAGAGAGACTCCGGCTCAGACTCGATACCGCCACATCAAACAGCGGGTAGTAAATCTGCCAAAATGGAAAATAGGCCCACCGATAGGCCATGGAATATAGCCCCAGGGAGCTGGCCCCATCCACGTAGCCCAACAGCACCCGATCCATCTTCTTGCCCACCCGACTCAGACAGCGAAAGCCGGTGAGATGAACCCCATAGGAGAGGGTGGAGCGCAGGTCTTGCTGACTGTGGGAAGACGTTGTGAGACGCTGGGGTCGCCAATCGCAACAATGCCAGTAGGCCATGGCTTTAATTAGCTGTAGAACGGTCAGTTGTAGAATTAAGGCCCAGTATCCTAAACCGAACCAGGCGGTTGCGATCGCAACTACCGTACTCCCCCCCAATGCCACCACGTCAATCGTGGTCAGCAGCTCAAACTGCATCTGTCGTTTCAATAGCGCCAGATGCTGAAATGACACACAGAGACTGGCTGCGCCGATGGCCAGACACAACACAATATGGGTCAATTCTGGCTGACGATAAAATTGAGCCACGAGGGGTGCGCTCAGCACCATACCGCCGATGACCCAGGTATTAATCTTTAAGGACAGCCAAAAGATGGCGCTGGCTTGTTCTGGATTAAACTCTTGCCGCTGGACTGTGGCTGTTTCCAGCCCCAAATTGCTGAGACTATCCACCATGCTCAAGACTGGTTGCACCATCGCCAGCAAACCAAAATCAGCTGGCACCAACAGCCGCGCGAGTACCATGGTGCCCCCAATGCCAATGGCTAGCTTTATCGGCTGAGCCGCAACGACAATCAGACCAGACTGTAGTGAGCGCTGATTTAAGTTGGCTTGCAGCGCTGTTGTTTCAAAGTGTTGATCGGGGTGGCGATCACGGTGGCGATTAAATCTAGCCATGGTTATGCCCCAGGCTGTGAGATTGATACTGCCAGGCGAGCCCTAATGTCGGAGAATGTTTTTAAGACCTGATTTTTGTAGGGAGATCCTAACCGGGCGAGGGTGTGGATAGGCTGTGCTGTCAACGCTTGCCCCAATGCTTTTGCTGCTGGCCAAGACTGACCGCTGCGCTGTAGCATATCGGCATGGTTAAGGATAAAATCGGCAAATCTCTTGCGAGAATGGCTAGCAAATAAGGCCTGATGTTTGGCCAAAAGACGCTCAAAATTTTGCTGTCGCTGTCGAGGGCTGGATGAAACCCGCCCCCCTCCATGGGCCGATAGGTGATAGGTAACCTCAGGAATGCCCCATAGAGAGCAGACGGGATTGAGCCGTAGAAACAATTCGGTATGTACCCGTGAGGTAAAGCTCGGGTCAAAGCCCCCCATGGCTAGCAGCACCTCTCGCTCAACGACCAGGGTCTGTTTAGAGAAAAATGACTCTTTTGGTGGAATCTCTTCTAGACAAAAGTGATTCCCTCGGGGCAACGTGGGTGGCAGATGGGTTTCTAGGCCCTGACCTTGGGTGTTGACAATGGTCAACCCAAATAGGATGGCCACTGGCGTGGGTAAATGTTGCGGAATCTGTTGGATCGCTGCTAGCGCTTTTTCAGCCATGTCTGGCAGCAACACATCATCGTCATCTAAATAGGTGATCCAGCGAGCTGTTGCTGCCGCCGCCCCCTGGTTGCGGGCGGCGGCTCCCCCCTGATTGGGGTTTAGATGCACCACGTTGAGTCGTGCTTGCGATGGCAGCTGCACCGCAGGTGTGGACCCATCATCTACCACAATTATTTCAATATTGCTTAGGGTTTGGCTGAGAGCACTGTTGACCGCCCTAGGCAACAGCTTAGGACGGTTGTATGTGGGAATGATAATGCTGAGCAGGGGCGAATTCATGGTGATGAACCCTCCGGGCAGGCGAGGATAGGTCGGGTGGAATAATGCCCTTGTAAGGTTTGATAGAGGGCAATAAACCGCTCGGTGCGAGTGTCTTCACTAAAATGAGTAAGTGCTCGAGTTCTGCCTGCTTGACCCATCGTTTCGGCCAGATCACGATTTAATATCAGCTTGGTATGACCGGTGGCCATGGCCTTAATATCTCCTGGTGGTACTAAAAAGCCCGTTACGTCAGGTTGGATAATTTCTGGCTGGGCTCCCATGGCACTGGCGATGATGGCGGTGCCCCGCATCATGGCTTCTGTGGTTACATTGCCAAAGGGCTCTGACCACAGGGATGGCACCACCTGCACCCAGGCTTGATCAAACTGACGCTCCATCTCTAGACGTGGGAGGTGACCCAGCCAGGTAATGTTGTTGGCAACACCTAACTGAGCTGACAGGTCTCGCAGCTGGTTTTCTGATGTGCCTTGACCGGCAATCAGTAGGCGGGCGTGGGGTATTTTTTGGGTTGCGATCGCAAATGCCCGTATCAAACCATGAATTCCCTTTTCCGGCACCAGACGCCCCGCATAGGCAACGGTGGGTGGGTCCCTCAGCGAAGGCCGCCGCTCCCTCACCGGTACCCCATTGTGACTCACCTCCACCGATCGCAATCCCGCCTGCTCCAGTTCTGTTTTCATTCCATGGCTGAGGGCAACAACCCGATCGATGGCACAGCGCCACCGCTGCCACAGCTGCCACTGCACCATCAGTACTAACCAGGTTTTTGGCGTTAAACACCCCGATGACAAACACACCTGACCTGGCGAAAACCGACACGAGCTACCATCTGGCAGCAGGTTAGTCCCCGCCGGACAAATAGCCTTGTACACCGCCGTCTGGTAAATACAGGGGATATCCCTAAGCAACGGCAAAATTAGTGGCGACAGCTGCCAGAGAAACATTCTGATATGCACAACATCGGGCCGAAACTCTCGCAGCACCCTACGTAACTGCCAATAGGCAGAAAAATTAGCCGTTTGAGTAATGACCTGCAGCGTCGAATTTGTGCCAAAACAGGTATCATCTGCCAATTGAGCATAGCCAGCCACCGGCAGGGCACAACTGGTAAACAAACGCACCTGATACACCCGTTCCAAAAGACCCTGGCGCAGTGACAGCATTTGCAACTCAGCGACACAGGTTGCCGT
>CALBPH010000283.1 GCA_937899365.1 uncultured Leptolyngbya sp. | reverse complement strand
GGTGCGGTAGTGTCAGGTTCAGCCAGTCTGCGCTTTACAGCACTATTCGTAAAGAGTCATTTATTATTTTTACGAGGTTACTTGCAGGGATTTCCAGCATATGCATCAGGGCAGGTACCGAATTCCAGATAGTCACCTGTTCTCGCATCATCATCTCAGACCACAGGACAGGTTCCTTCGCGGCTCTAGTTGGCGGTATCACGATGGTGCCGCCTGCCGCCAGGGTGCCAAAAATGTCATAGACCGAAAGATCAAAGCTCAAGGACGATAAGGCAAAGACACGATCTTCTGGCCCCACCTGCCACCGTCGATTGATATCCAAAATCGTGTTGACGGCGCTACAGTGGTCAATCATGACCCCCTTTGGAGTACCTGTGGAGCCAGAGGTGTAAATCACATAGGCTAAATCTGTTGTCTTTTGTTTGGCTAGATTAGCCGTAACCGTTGTTTGTACAGTGGGCAGTGTATCAAGGTCATCAATGGCCAAGAACTTTACCTGTTCAGGCCATTCAAGTTTTTTCCGTAGCCCACTTTGGCTGAGGACAATCGGAATATCGCCGGGAGCGAGACTTTGTTCTAACAACTGCCAGCGACGTTCCTGGGGCAGCGCCGGATCGATGGGCACATAGGCACCCCCTGCCATAAGTACGCCGAGCACGGCCACCACCTGTTCCCACCCTTTCTCCATGGAAATAGGAATCAATTGATTTGGTCGTACACCTAAGGCTTGTAGATGCTGGCTCAGCTGCTGCGCCTGTTGCTGTACCTCCGCGTAGGTCAAGGTGAGCGTTTCAGTAATGACAGCGGGATGTTGGGGCTGCTGCTGAGCCTGGGTAAGAAACGGCCTGTGCAGGTACTCTTCAGGGACGAGTAACGACGTGTCATTAAGCTGAGTTTGTAAGGACTGTTGCCAGGCGGGTAGCTGTAAGAAACATGATTGATGGCCCAATTCAGGCAGCTTGGCTAGGGTGTTTAAGCTGTGAATATAGGTATTGAACATGTCTGCGATCATCCCTTCTGGGAACAAATCTGCTACATAGTCCCAGTTAAGTACCAGGGTGCCTGCTTCTTCATAAACCTGATGATCTAACCAAACTTGAGGGGTTTGGGCAATGCCGTACACCATTTCTCCTAACCAATCTGTCCCAAATGTCGATCGTTCCTGGTAGTCAGTATTTGGATGTCTGCCATGAGACACCTGGGAATATGCTAGCAGACTGGTGAACACGACAGGAACAGTTACGCGGGCTGCCGATGACCGCATCAGATCCCGCAGTACCTGTACTCCACTTACATAGCTATGTTCAAGGTCCTGCCAGAGTTGAGTCTGTAACTGTTTTGCTCGCTCCCAGAAACTGTCTTCAGCACTGTAGTCAACCGATAACAATGTCAGGGAGGTAAAATCTCCAACAATGTTTTGCACCTGAGGATGAACAGGTAAGCGATTAAATGTGGTCAGGTTTAGGTTGAAATGACGGTTTTTACTCCACGTGGCTAAAATCTCTGCATAAACGGCTACCAGTAGGCTAGATGGGGTGAGCCCGAATTGAGTAGCTTGCTGTTGTAACTGTTGCCAGGTTTCCGGTGCAACTTGAGCGGTGAGTCGGGTAAATCGAGGCTGTTGTATATTGGCCGGAGTGGTCGCCAGAGGCAAATCAGGGGCAGGGGGTAGCTCAGATAGTCGGGCTTGCCAGTAGTTAAGGGAACGCTGATAAACTTCGGATTGTTCAAAGGTTTTTAGGGCTAATACATAATCCCGGAAAGATGTGGTGAGAGGTGCTAAGGAGTCCGTTAACCCTCGGTAAATCTGTCCCCATTCCCAGCACAGGAGCCCCATGCTGGTGCCATCTACCAACAGATTGTCGAAGCTGAGGTACAGCCGCACTCGTCTCTGCTCTAATCGGGCGGCACAAACTGTAAACAATGGCCACTGGTGGGCATCGTGAACCTGATGGGAAAGATGATTTCGTAAGTCGCTGAGCTGCTGTTCAACGATATCGGCTGATGCTTGCCGTAAGTCTAGAACCTCAATTTTATAGAAGGGGACAGTCTTTAAAATCTGTTGTTGGCCATCGGGTAAAATTATCGCCCGCAACATTTCATGGCGTTTGATCAGTTGTTGGAATGCCTGATTTAAGCGATCGCAATCCAGTTCCTCTCCCTCAGCACTTTCAAACTCGCTATACACATGGGCCGCTACATTGCCCATCTCAAACAATCCACTCCGCCCGATCCAATAGGCTTCCTGAATGTCATTGAGGGGAAATGGCTGGTGTCGGTCTTCTGGTGTCGGGGAGAGCTGGGGTAATAGATCTGTGGGCTCAGCTGTCAGTCCCTGGAGCATCTCGGTCGCTAGGGAGGCAACATCTCGATTCTCTAGCAGTGATGTAATGGATAGGGTGCTGCCCAGGGTTTTTTCCAGATCAAACTTTAGCTCTAGGGCCATCAAGGAATCTAGGGCCAGGGTGTTGAGGGGGGTGGTTGGGGTAACATCCGTTGAGTTAGCACCTAGGGCCGTAGCGATGCGATCGCACAAATCCTGTGCCAAACGCGGCTGTTGCTGGGCCGGATCCATCGCCAGCAGCGCCTCCCGCGACAGATATTCCTTCACCTTTCGGGGCGCTACGGTCTGAACAGTGGCTTCGGTTCCTTGGGTGGCCAAGCGACTCCAATGGCGCTGTCGCTGGAAAGGATAGGTGGGTAAAACGATTCTTTTACGGCGGTAGGGGCGATCAAATTCAACCCAATCCAACTCGGCTCCTCGCTGATAAAGATAGCTGAGAATTTTCAACAGGTATTCCCAGGTAGTGGCTTGAGGAGAAATAATTAAGCGGGATTCGTTATCCTCACCAGGTGACAACGTTTCTGAATCATCAGTTTGAGCCGTCTGGTACCGATCAAAATCAACTGTTTGTAATGCATCCTCTAAGCTGATTTTTCCAGATAGACAGTCTGCTACGATAAGACCTATTTCCTGGCCGATCATGCGTTCAGGATGGATACCCCAGGATTTCCAGAGTTTAGCGAGGGCGTACTGGAGTGTGAAGAGTAGTGCCGGAGAGAGGGGAAGAGAAGGAGAGGGCGAGATGAGGACGGTGGGAGAGAGGGCGAGAATGTCTGCGCAGCGATCAATTTCTTGTTGAAAGCTGGACTGAGTGCTGTAGAGTTCGCTTATTTTGCCCAGGGTAGTCTCTGCGTTTCTGAGCTCATCGCTAAAGCTATAAACTACTCTAGGGCGGTTTTGAATGGATGAAGAGATAGGCGTCTGTTTCAGATAGTCCGTGAGTTTTTGCTGTAGCTGAGCAATGCTGCTGCTTACAAAAGCAATACGATGGGCAAAATGGGCCCGTCCAACACTGGCTGTAAAACACAGGTTGCCGAGATCGGTCTCAGGATAGGTTTTTAGATATTGTTCATAGCGCTGTATCAGTTGCCAAAGGGCTTTAGGTGTCTTAGCGGAAAGGGGCAGCAGATGTAGCGGGCGTTGTTTATCGGTCCCTGCCGGAGAAGACGCTGGTGCGGCTTCGACCACCATGTGGGCAGTGGTACCACTCATTCCATAGGCGTTGATACTGGCTATGGAACGTTCCTGTTGCTGGGGCCAGTCGATGGTTTTCGTAGGAATTTTAGCAGGAATGTCTTCTAGAGAAATTTCTGGATTAAGCTGCTTTAGATGTAGGTGGGGCGGTAACTGTTGGTGCTGCAGCGACAAAATTACTTTGATCAGGGCCGCTAACCCTGAAGCGGTTTCGGTATTGCCAACGTTAGTTTTTACGGAGGCCAGCCATAGGGGGGCTTGGGATGAGCGTCCCTCTTTAAATACCGAGCCCAAGGCCCGTATCTCAATGGCATCCCCCAGGGGCGTTCCGGTGCCTTGGGTTTCTACATATTGCACCTGTTGCGGTTGAACTCTTGCCTGGGCTAGGGCATTTTTAATGGTTGTTTGTTGGGCGGCTCCGTTGGGAATGGTAAATCCCCCACTGGCCCCACCATGGCCGATGGCTGAGCCTTTAATCAAAGCTAATACATTGTCGCCGGATGCGATCGCATCCCCCAAACGCTTCAAAACCACTACCCCACAAGCTTCTGAACGCACATAGCCATCGGCAGCAGCATCAAAGGTTTTACAGCG
This sequence comes from uncultured Leptolyngbya sp., assembly GCA_937899365.1. Classification (GTDB taxonomy): domain Bacteria; phylum Cyanobacteriota; class Cyanobacteriia; order Phormidesmidales; family Phormidesmidaceae; genus Leptothoe. The sequence goes on along the minus strand of CALBPH010000283.1, from coordinate 189 downwards.
ACCGTCCGCTGCCATCATTCGGGTCCGAGAACAGATCACATTGGTTTCTGGGGAAAGTACCAGATTGCCGCCACCCACCAACGCCATTTCACATTCGCGGTTACGCAAACTCTGACAGCCCAGGTGCACCCCCATTAACGACGATGCACAGGCGGCATCCAGAGCCATATTCGGCCCCTGTAGTCCTAG
>CALBPH010000282.1 GCA_937899365.1 uncultured Leptolyngbya sp. | reverse complement strand
GAGTGACAATATTCACCACTCCGCCAATGCTACTTCTGCCGTATAGAAGATTTTGAGGTCCACGCAAGACCTCCACCCGCTCCAGGTCGGTCAAGAGGATATCGTTGAAAAGTCCGGAATCGTAGGGCACATCATTAATAAAAAAGCCAACCGCATCTCGGCTTAGGAAATTATTGTTGCCAATGCCGCGAATGCTATACCGACCTAAATTCCCAGGACTAGAGGGAAACAGAACAAAGCTAGGGGTATTCTGGGCGATGCCAGCTAATGAATTAATCTGACCATCTTCTAATTGCTGCTCGGTCAAAACCGTTAGACTAATGGGCACATCCTGGGGTATGTCCGGTGTGCGCTCAGCTGTGACAATAATGCGAAGAGTGTCATCGTCATCGTCTTCAGAGATGTTCTCTATCTCGGTCTGGGCAACCTCAGCCTGGGCAAGCGGATCAAATGAGCCTGCAGGCTCCACCGTTTGTGCCCCATATCCTTGGCCCATAATGGCCCATACGACACCGGCTGACAACACAGACGGCCCTATACATATCCGCTTCATGGAAACCCTCACACCCACAGCAACTGGGCTTATTAAGAATAAATCTTGATAAGCATGAAGCGATTTTAGGGGGCAACCTGGAGGGGACTGATCGCTAGCCGGAGTTTTTGCGATCGCTAGCCGGAGTTTTTACCCCATTGGTCCAATACTGCTTTTGAAAAGCAGACTGATACACCTTAGGATTCACCCCAAACTTACGTCGAAAGGCCGCTGCAAAGGAACCTCGGTTAGCAAATCCTACGGCTGCTGCCACCCCGGTCACTGTCATTTGATTTGATTGCAACAGTCGGGCAGCCTGTGCCATGCGGTGATTGTGCAGGTAGCCAAACACGGTGGTGCCAAATGCCTGTCGGAACCCTCGCTTAAGTTTACAATCATTAATGCCTACTTGGCGTGCCAGAGAGAGTAACGACGGTGGTGTGTGAATGTTGCGAATTAAGATATCTTTAGCCTGGTGAATGCGACTAATATCATCTGGCTTCAGCTGACGCCCCTTAACAGAAGAATCTAAGGGCAAGGATATTTTTAGCTGATCCAGGTGGAGGGCAATCAGCTCCAGTCCCTTACTTTCTAAATACAGCCGTCGAGCTGCTCCTTGGCAGCAATTCTCAGTATGACAATATTGGCCTACAAAACCCATATTTTAGAGAGCAGAAAATGGCTGAAAGCCTTATTTTTTCGTTCAGAAAACTGAGCTTTAGTGGCTAGTTTTAGTGCAAAAATCTCATACTGAGAATTGCTGGCTCCTTGGTAGGGACATTGCAGAATTTGCTGCAATACGATCGCCATTAGCGGTGTAGTTTTTCCCATAGCAAAATAGGGATCAACATTCTCTGGATCTAAAATCTGTTGCAGCTCTGCGTACTGTTCTCCAGCAACCATAGCGCGCAATAGCTGGGGCGCTATGCCAAGCTCCACCGTGCAAATATCTTTATTGGCTGCAAATTCAACAGAGCCTGCCCTTTCCGGAGAGTAAACCAAACAATAGTCTCCCGATGATGTATGCAAATCATCATTGACGTTCTGAATGGAGCCAGCAACGGGTCCAGATAGAAAAAATTTGAGTAGGACGGGAGTAGTGTCAACAGAAGTACCAGACGCCGATATCACAAAATTTTCGTTTAGCAGCTGCTGATTTATGAGCAAATCTAGCCCTTCGCGTAAATTTTCACTGCGAAACAGTCCCCTACCAAACTGTTCCGGCAACATCAATGTACCTGCAGAAGGCTGATAGTTAGCATTAGTCTGCTGCTGAAACTCCGTCAGCACGCCTTGAAGATCGTCAGATGTCAGCGTAACTTTCATATTACTGAATGTGATTTTCAAATCGTTCAACAGAGTATGTTTGAACGAGACGCCAGTTTATTTAATAAAATTATAGGTGCTGACTTTCAATCTACTATTCAAATTTTTTCAAACTAATGCTTTAGAAAGATCCCCGTATCGGTTAACCGATAATCGACGACGGTGGACGTCAAAGACGCCTCAGGCTGCTTAGCATTATTTTACGAACCCACACCTAGCGGCGTTGCAGTGGTTAACTTCGAAGGAGGGAAAACAGGCATGGGAGCTGAGAGTATATAACCGTGGGTAATTCAACAGTGTTTTAAGGAGCTTGAGCGAGTGAGGTGATATCGTTAATCGGACAGTTACTCTCAAGTCTCCCACTAATCAGAGTCAATCACTTTCTCCAACCGTAATTGCCTGTTCTTGGCTTAGTCTAAAGGGTTTTATGTTGTCCTGAAAATAAGCAGAGGGAAGTTTATAGT
>CALBPH010000281.1 GCA_937899365.1 uncultured Leptolyngbya sp. | reverse complement strand
ATCGAGGACCACATTGCCCCGCTTAAGGCTGCTGAAATCTAGGTCGATGGGGGCAGTGTCTAGGTCTGCGATCGCAACCCTAAACCCCGTCACCGGATACACCCCCCGTGCCCCAATCTGCAACCGTTTGATCTTGCCCTTTAACAGGTTCAAGTTCGAGCCATTATCCACCCGCACCTGGATATCCTCGACGCCACTAAGCCGTGAACGCAGAGCGCTTTCTGCGATGGTATCCAAGGCAAAACCAATGGGTGAACCAATAAAGATCAGGCTAGAGAGCAGGATTGAAATAAATTCCATGGCCTACATAGAAATTGGTATCAAACTGGCAGGTGGGTATGGCCCACCGTGGGGATATAAATTCGTGGGGATACGAATTTATGAAAGGGTTGGTGTTGAAGCGATGTTAGTTATGGTGGGCTGTGCCCCACCCGACAAGCTGGGCTATGTACCGGCAATGGCGTCGTCAACCCACTGCTTTACGGTGCTGACCACCTCGTCCAGGGGCAAGTCTACCGATTCGCCATCGGCCCGTTTGACCGCTTCTACCTTACCCTCTTTTAATGAGCGACCGGTCACCACCCGGAAAGGAATGCCAATCAGTTCAGAATCTTTGAATTTCACCCCGGCCCGCTCTTTACGGTCGTCCAGCAGGGTTTCGACACCGGCTGCATTTAGGTCTTCGTAAAGCTTTTCGGCGGCGGCCATTTGGTCGGCATCGTTGATATTGGGGACAACGACGACGGCATGGTAGGGTGCGATCGCAACCGGCCAGATAATGCCATTTTTGTCATGGGACTGTTCCACCGCTGACTGGGCCAGACGAGAAACACCGATGCCGTAGCAGCCCATCACCAATGGCTGGGACTTGCCCCCTTCATCGGTATAGGTAGCGCCTAGGGCCTCAGAATACTTGGTACCCAGCTGGAAAATATGCCCGATTTCAATGCCCCGTGCGGTCTGGATCGTTTGGCTGGGGTCATGGACGGCGCGGTCGCCTGCGGTGGCCTTGCGCACATCAACCACCTGCTTGGGCAGGGTGAACTGGTCGCCCCAGTTGGCACCGACCACGTGGTAGCCCTTTTCGTTGGCGCCGGTGGCAAAGCCCTTCAGGTCCACGGCGGTTTTGTCCACCAACCGCAGGAATTTGGGCACTAGATTTGTTTGCTTCTGAATATAGTCATCTGAAATGTCGGGGGCAATGTAACCCAAGGGTAAGGGCTGGGTGGCCCACGTGGCCTGAGCTTCAGCGTCGGGAACCTCTAAGGTTAGCAGGGTGGAGGCGTCGTAGTCGGCGGCCAGATTAGTCAGGGCGTTTTGCAGTTTCGTTTCATTAACGTCCTGGTCGCCACGAATATTGATCAGCACCAGCACCGTTTGGCCATTGTCATAGACCGCCTGGTACAGAACGTTTTTGACAATCTGGGTGGGCGAGCAGGCTAGAAACTTCGCCATGGTCTCAATGGTGGAAGTGTTGGGGGTTTCTAGCTTTTTGTAGTCGCTAAATGCTGAGGGCACCGCATCAATGGGTAAAGACACCGCTTTCTCCACGTTGGCGGCGTACTTGCCATCTTCGGTGTAGAGCACCTCATCTTCACCCGCATCGGCCAGCACCATAAATTCATGGGAGCCCGACCCGCCAATGGCGCCAGAGTCGGCTTCTACTGCCCGAAACCTAAGACCGCAGCGACTCAAGATGTTGGTATAGGCCTGGTACATCTCGTCATAGGTGATCTTAAGGCTATCGATATCCGCATGGAATGAATAGCCATCTTTCATGATGAATTCGCGACCGCGCATGAGGCCAAACCGGCACCGAATTTCGTCGCGGAACTTGGTTTGAATTTGATATAGATGGGTGGGCAGCTGCCGGTAGGAGCGCACCATGTCGCGGGCTACGGTGGTAATTACCTCTTCATGGGTGGGGCCCAGGGCCATTTCCTGCTGGCGGCGGTCTGTGAGGGCAAACATAATCCCTTCTGCCTTGGTGTAGGTGTCCCACCGACCCGATTCTTGCCACAGTTCTGCCGGCTGTAGCTGGGGCAGCAAACATTCTTGGGCACCCGTGGCGTTCATCTCTTCGCGCACGATGGCCGAGGCCTTGTTAAGGACCCGCAGCATTAGGGGCAAATAGGCAAACACACCGCTCGAAATCCGTCGTATATAACCTGCTCGCAGCAAAAGCTTGTGGCTAGGAATCTCCGCCTCAGCCGGATCTTCACGCAGCGTGACAAACAGCATCTGGGACAGGCGCATAGGTAAGCAGGTTATGGCAACATCACCACAGTTTAGTCCATTAAAGCGGTGAGTATTCGTTGGGAGAGTGAAATTTCTAGCATTGCTGATGGATCCCAGATCCGAATTGATTAAACCCAATTAAAAATAGGCGACCCTGCAGGGCACTTCCTTATGGATGCCTTTTGATTGTCTACATGAACAGGGCCTATACGGGCAGTTTTACGGTGAACGTGGTCTTCTGTTTTGTACTTTTTAGTGCAATCGTGCCATCCAGGTTAGTAACGAGCTGTTTGACGATGGCTAACCCTAGCCCGCTGCCGCCGTATTGGCGCTGATCTAGTTCGGGGATGCGGTAAAACTTTTCGAAAATGTGGGGCTGATGGTTGGTGGGAATGTGGACGCCGGTATTTGCGATCGCAATTTCCACGTTTGTTTTACCGGCATTGACTGTCAGGGTGACCGTTTTTTTAGCTGGGGTGTATTTGATTGCGTTGGTAACCAGTTCGGTAATGACGCGCTCTAGCTGGGCGACGTCGCACTCGAACGTTAGAGGCTCCTTGGGAATGTTGGTGTTAAACGTTAACGACTCTTGTTCAAATCGAGCTTCGAAGGTGCGTAGTAGGGACGGTAGCCAGTCACTGAGGTTCATCAGCACGGGCTCTGATACTTTTTGATATTCGGGGAACATCAGGGTAACAAGATTATCGACACACTGTCTTTGCCGTCGACATTCCTGACTGAGTAGGCTTAATACCTTGAGTACGGTATTGCGTTGGGGGACCTTGCGCCACGAGACATCTTTAAATATTCTCTCTAGAGTCTGGGCCGAGAGTTGAATGCTACCGAGGGGAATAAATAACTCGTGGGAGATCAGCTGTAAAAACTCATCCTTAGCTTTGCGCAGCTGTCGAATCTCGGTCTGCTGCTGTTCTAAGGTCTCTTCTAGCTGGGTTTGGTAGATTGCGATCGCAACACAATTGACGATTTGCTGTAACTGTTTTAGCTCAGTGTCATTAAAAATCTCGTTGCTAGGGCGCGCTAACCATACACAGCCCAATAATCTGCCGTGATGCACCATGGCACAACCCACCCAGGCTAACGTAGCTGGTGGAGATTTCCCCTTTTTTACTTTTACAACGAGAGAACAAAACTGTAGCGAGCGACCGCGCACTAACGGCTCATAAAATTCCCACTGTTTGGCTGCACGGGGACCACCTGTTGTCCCCAACAGACGCTCACCCATACCACCAACTAGAGTTACCGTCTGCTGATGCTCATCGTATAGCTCTATTTGACAACTCTGTAGCCCAAAGCCCTGCACTAACTCTTCTGGCACCCAATCAACTAACTCTTGGGTAGAATGGCCCTGTTGTATGGCTGCTAAAACTCTCTCTACTAAAGACTGAAAATCGGATGAATCAAGGGAAGTCCCTAGAGCAGGCGACATCAGCTGACCTGAATCAATTGTCTTAGACTGAAATGAATCCTGCTCAAATCGACTACTCACCAAAGCTGACCAGCCTCCTTCTCCAAAGCTGCTTTATATTCGGTCAAGACGTTCGGTCAAGACATTCGGTCAAGTTAGAAAAACCGTCCCTGACGGGATGTTATGCAAGACGTCAGAAATCTATCGGTATTTGCAACCTATCACACCGAGTTAGTTAGCTGAAAAAACACTAGGAATACCCCCTAACGGCTTAATCAACTACTAGAAGTAAAACTTTTTTCAGTTCAACATCTTAATCAATATTATGAGAAATAAATTAGAAAAATCTTAGAATTGTTTAACTAAAAGAAATCTCAAAAAGTAGAGAAAACGAAAATATGATTTATAAGAAACGAACGGATTAAAGACTTGCATCAACACGGTCAATCCGCACAAATAGTTAGTGGGTTAATCAACGGGCTTTTAAATTTAAGAAAATTAAAAATTAATGATCAATAGCCCTTTAAATGGTTGTCTTAAGCCTCCATTCAAAGCTACTTCATTTGGCTCAAAGGGCAGACGTTTGAATTATGAACAAGTCGTAAGTCAAACCTTCGTATCTTTGCCAAAACGTAGGTAGCGAACAAGGCAACCGATTTAGAACCTCACATGAAACTCATAGGGGTATTAGACTCCAGTCATTCCCCAACGTCGATTGTATGACACATTTGTTTAAAAATGTGTCGAATTGTTAAGACCCTCTATCTGTCGTTAAATCAAAGTCTTAATCAGACCTTTCGAATGCTAAAGTAGCAACCTAGTTAGACTTCATCAACACATAAAACGCTGAAAAGTTAAGGGGATTTAATTCGACGAAAAGTAATTAAGTCACTTTTGTTTCCTCTTTGAGGGAAAAATTTATTAGGTCCTATGGGCATGGGTGCGAACACTGTTTTTGTGCCCATGGTTCAATCGTTTGGTTAGCCATTGATATTGTGGGTTGACTAAGTATTAAGACCTAGAGCATTTTTGCCGATTTATCCTCCAAGACGCTCTGAATGAGCAAAATGCATGTCGTTTGGCACGCATTTTGCAGGGCCGTGCATTGAGGTTATGTCAGGTGGATAAAACTAAAGCTGTCATCCTAATTGCTGAGGATGAAGTTCATATCCGTAACGCTTTGCGGCGAAACCTCATCAACGCCGGATATGAGGTGGTTGTAGCGGCTGATGGAGAAGAAACCATGGCGCAGTTTAGGGCCTACGATGTGGACCTGGTGGTGCTTGATATCCTGATGCCTAAGCTAGATGGCTTGCAGGTGTGTCAGCTGATTCGGCAAGAGTCGGATGTGCCCATTGTGATGGCGACCGTACTTGGCAGTCCGGCTGATCGGGTGACTGGTTTAGATTTGGGGGCCACCGACTACATTGTTAAGCCCTTTTCCAGTCGAGAGCTGATTGCGCGCATTCGAACCATCTTAAGACGTTTGTCTCCAGGGCCTAAGAATAATAAGCCCTCTGCCCGTGTTAGCGACTTAGAGGCGGTCTCTGTTGGCGATCTCATTCTCTATCCCCAAACTCGAAAAGTTTATGATCAAACTACCTATATCCGACAGACCGAAATAGAGTTATACTTGTTTAGCGAGTTGATATTGCTCGAGAGTTTCATATTCTGTATTTGTTGGCCCAAACTCCGGGACAAATTTTTACACGAGAACGTATCTTGCGACGGGTGTGGGGATATACCAACGACGCGGATCTAGAGACTAAGGCTTTGGATGTTCATATCTCACGTCTGCGGACTAAGCTCGATAGAAGTGAGATCCGAATTATGACCATCCAAGGGCGAGGTTATATGTTGCTGACCTGATAGTCGTGGCTACTAGGTTGGCGTTGCATCATGGCGCGGGGCTTCCCTCGGTAATGATGCGGCCCACCGTCGCCTGGGTAGCTTTAATGTAATCCTGGGGGCTTAGCCAAAGCATGGCACCGCGCATACCTGCGGAGACGGCAATGTAGTCGTAGGCTTCAATCCATTCATCTACATAGGTGGGATAGCTTTTTTTGC
>CALBPH010000280.1 GCA_937899365.1 uncultured Leptolyngbya sp. | reverse complement strand
GACTATAGGCCCAAAGGAGCCGTTGTTTTTTATCTGAAGCAATTGCTGCCTATCCGCAACAGAAAATTTGATTGGAATATGGACTTTCATAAGTATATTTTGAAAGCTCTTCAAATGCGTAAGTTTTTAGTCTCCTCGTTGAACCTTAGTAAGTTGACGTGTTACTCAAGTGATAAGCTGCGGGAGATCTTTGAAACTTCTGATTATGATGCAGTGATTACGGGTAGTGATCAAGTTTGGTGCCTAGATACAAAATTTCGTGGTTTTGATGCGTCCTATTTTCTTAACTTTTTTGGAAAAGCTGACAACTGTCTCAAGGTGAGTTATGCCCCCAGTATTGGTGGGACGCAATCGTTTAAGGAAAATAGAGAACAGGTATCGAGGCTGCTTGCCGAGTTTGATCATGTGTCAGTGCGAGATTATCACAGCGCAAATGTGATCCAAGAAGAATGTGGTGTCGCTTCAACTAAAGTTCTAGATCCTACATTTTTAGTTGACTATGAAGATGTTTTGGTGCCGCCTAAAGTAGAAGAGCCATATCTTTTAGTGTACAACCACAAAGAATTAGGCCATATACAGAGAAAAGCTATTCAAGAGATTGCTAAATCAAAGGATCTAAAGGTGATTTCCATTGGTGATGCTTGGGATGTTGCCGATGATAGCTTTATTTGTGTTCACCCATATGAATGGATAGGTTATTTCAAACATGCAGCTTATGTTTTTACAAATACATTTCATGGCACTATTTTCTCGCTTCTCTTTCGAAAAGACTTTACGGTCTTTGTGGGTGAAGGAAAACGTAATAAGGTATTTGATCTGCTAACTCCATTGGATCTAGAGGGACGAATTATTACTGAGCTGACAGACGACTACAAGGTTAACAAGGCTCAAATTGATTTCGATATTGTTTATAAAAAGCTCAGCCCTCAAATTGATGGCTCAGAAGCTTTCTTGGCAAAAGCTTTTAATCGCGCTTGTTTGCCTGTCTAAAGAGAATTTTAATTATGAGTGATTTTCAAAAGAAAATTTTATCAATATCTCAGAAATTTTCTCCAGAAACGAATCCGACTGCGATTCGCTCTAGTAAAACATTGAAATATTTGCCAGCTGCTTGGCAGGTTCATGTTTTATCTGGTAATCAAGATGCGGCCCTAGAGGGTGCTCATATTCATTTTGTTCGATCTTGGCTGCCTGAAAAACTGCTGAATTTTATTCGCTTTATTAAGCTTGGCAAGCTTTTAGATTGGTTTGTCTGGCCTGATGAAGATATTTTTTGGCTGTTGCCTGCTGTAGTTAAAGGCGTCAAGATTATCAAGACTTATAATATTGATCTTATTGTTGTTTTTCTCAAACCTTATTCTGCTGGCATCATAGGTATTTTGCTGAAATGGCTGACGGGTAAGCCCTTGGTCATTAACGTTTGTGAGCCTTCAACCTGTGATGACCTCTATGCGGTTTTTCCAACTAAACTTCACTACTATCTCAACCGTTGGCTAGAAGATATGTATGTTAGGCAGTCCGATGCTATTATCTATGTGTCTCAGTTAAGTCTAGAACACGTGCGTTCTAGGCAGACTCAAGAGCAGTATTCTAAATTTCACCTTATTCGTGGCGGCGCCGATCCCCAGGATTTTCGAGGGATGATTGGTGATAATCCTGACTCAGATAGCTTTGAAATTGTTTTTACTGGGGGTATGACGGGTTGGGAAGAGTTTTTGCAGCCCCAAAAACAGAGCCTTATTAAAAGGCTACGTCATACCTGGATGAACTGGGGACGGTACTTTAAGATCAGCGTAAACCCTGCTAGTTCAAGTCCTATTTTTATCGGTCGTGCCATTAAGCAAGTCATTGATCAGAATCCTAGTTGGAGAGGCAAAATCAAACTGAAGCTCTATGGCAATAAGTTTGAGTCAGCGTTAGCTGTTTTGGAAAACCAGGATTTATCTGATGTGGTGAGTGTAACCGGACCTATTCCATATAAAGATGCACTACAGAAACTGCAAAGGGCAAATTTGCTATTTATGCCGTTACCGGATCGTCTTGATGGGACGCCTGGAGAGCGTATCTCGCTTAAGACCTATGAGTATTTGATGACAGATAGACCAATTCTGGCGGCTGTGCCCCCTGGGGAGAATCGTAGTTATTTGAGTGATAAACCGGGTGTGCATTTAGTGAATCCTTTTGACGTTGAAGCGATGGCTCAGGTGATTGAGCAGCTAACTATTAAACATATAGCAGGTGAAACGCTGATAGTAGATAGGGTAGAGGTACAGAGAAAGATTAGCTACTCTCAGCGGGGAGATGAATTAGCAGCGCTGATGCTTGATGTTTTGCATAGGGCAGATAGCGGCAAGTCTTTTTCAGGACCGCTAATAATGGAGTCAACAACTATTTCTAGCCAGCGATAAAGCCTACGCCTGGCGTGGGGAAATAGCTGCTGATAACGACTTAAACTATAAATCATTATCAATGGAATCTAGACCTAATAAACTACTCGTCATTTTCCCGTCTATATTACGTGGTGGTGTGGAGCAATATAATCTAACGGCTGCTTGTGGAGCTGTAAAGCATGGATGGGATGTGCATGCAGCATTTCCCAATGTAGATGGGACAACTTCGCTGATTCAGGATTTTGTTGAAAGTGGTGTAACTTATCACACACTCTCCATTGCTGAGGATAAAAGCTGGCTCCCTGGTCTTGCTCGACATATACCTCGGTTTTTTCGAACGCTACGGTTGTTGATGGTGCTTAAGCCAGATGTTGTTCAAATCACCTTACCGGCTCCGGAGTATTGTTTTGCGAGTATCCTTGCCTGTGGGTTGCTGAAAATTCCAACGGTTGTACGGTTTGGATTAGTTTTACCGCTTGAGATCCCCGTTAACCGCTGGCGAGTTAAGCTTTATAACTGGGTTAGAACTCGTCAGCAACAGTGGGTTGTGATTTCACAAAATAATCGACGATTATTGTCTAACCTATTTCAAATTCCTGAAAGCGAGCTTACGTGCATCTATAACGGGGCTAGCTCAGATACATGTCTTCCGGTGAGTCATACTCAGAAACAGATATCTCGCCAGCAAATTCTTAATGAGTTGCACTTACCTGATACAACGACGTTACTCATCACCGTAGGCCGATTAAATTTTCAAAAGGGTCATTGTGACTTAATTTCGGCGATTCCGCATATTATTCGAGATTTTCCCGATGTGCGGTTTGTCTGGGTTGGTGATGGTGATTTACGAGAAACTCTGGAGAGTCAGCTAAATGAGTATCAGGTTACAGATAAAGTCTTGTTTTTAGGCTATCGTTCAGATGTGTCCCGACTGTTGCAAGCAGCTGATCTGTTTGTATTTCCGACTCATTTTGAAGGGGGACAGTCATTTGCGATCGCAGAGGCGATGGCGTCTGGTTTACCGATTATTACGTCTGATGCTAGTGGTATTCCAGAAGTGATTCACCATCAAGCCCATGGGCTTGTTTTTCGAACCGGTGATAGCTGTGATTTGCTTGAATCTGTTCGTTGGGCACTTGCCCATCCTGGCGAAATGAAACATATGGCAAATAATGCCTATGAGCGTGCCCAGGAGTTTACTGAAGAAAAAATGCTCCAAAACTACATAGAGATTTGGCAAACCCTTAGCCTACAGTCCCATCGTTCTCCTCAAACATTATTGCCGTTGTTAAATACCGATCGTGCGTAGTTCCATGAGAATTTTACTTATTTCCTGCCGGTTTCCCACTGATCTTCAACGCGATGTTCAGGGTACTTTTCGTCGATTTAATTTATTTCTAGATGCGTTTAAGGCGATTGCACAGCTTGACTTGCTGTTTTATGTGCCGGCTACTGTGGATTATTCTGCGGATGCGATCGCAACCCACCAAAAAGCCTTATCACAACATTGGGGTACATCTATAAACCTATTCCTATGCCCTCAACACACCGTTGATAATTCAGGACCTAAATGGCGACGGCAGTTTGCCCCTATCTTTGACTTTCGTGCCCAAGGCAACTTTGCCATTACTAGGGGCACCCAGCAGTTAGAGACCCTAGAGACATGTTTGGAGCGTCAGCCCGATGCAGTTTTCTGTCATCGACTGGAATCCATGACGCCAATTTTGCAAACCCGGCAAACGCTGCCACCCTTATTCTTTGATCTCGATGATGTTGAACATATTTCATTTGCTCGTCAGATTCGTCAGCCGCCAACTCGACTGGTGACAAAACTCTACTATTTTCAAATTCCTGCCCTTTTCTGGGGAGAGCGGCGCAGCATTCAAACCGCTTTACGCACGTTTGTTTGTTCTCAGCTAGATCAGCAATATCTGACTGAACAATGGCGATTAAAGGGCGTGGTTAGCGTGCCCAACGCGGTATCGATTCCAGAGGCGCAGTCAATCTGCCCTGAGCCGACCAATATGTTCTTGGGAGGGTATTATTACTACCCTAATCTCAATGCTGCTAATTTTTTGATTGAACAGATTTGGCCCCAGATTATTAAGGTCAGACCTGATGCTAAGTTGATTATTGCCGGCACCCACCCTGAGAATATTCGCAGCTACCACTCAGAGATTCCAGGGGTAGAATTTACCGGCTTTGTTGAAAATTTAGATGCTCTGTATGCCCGCAGCCGCATAGTCTGTTGTCCAATTTTGTCGGGTGGAGGCACCCGGGTCAAAATTATTGAGGCGGCTGCCTATGGTAAGCCCATTGTTGCGACACCCATCGGTGCTGAAGGCTTATCTCTGGTGGATGGTGACGATGTGCTGATTAAGTCATCAGCACAGGAGATTGCCATGGCCTGAATAGACCTATAGAGCAACGATTATCGCTGTCAATGTCTGGGGACCGCCGCCAATCAAACAGCATCTCAGCACAATGATCGTGCCAACGTTATTCAGCTGATTCAAAACCATGTGCAAGCTGCTTTGGAAACAGATTTAACAGTTAACGTGCCTTCACTCGCCACCTCTTAGTTCAGTACTTTTTTGATGATGGATAATCGTTTAGAAAAAAATCATAGTTCAGAACAGCCGCTGATTAGTGTGATTATTCCCACCTATAATCGTCCGGCTTATTTAAAAGATGCGATCGCAAGTGTAGTCAGTCAAACCTATCCAAATCTTGAAATCATTGTTTCAGATGACGGTAGTAGCGAAAGTCCCGAGCCTATCATTAAGGCATTTCAAGATCCTCGGCTGCGGCTGCGACGTAATCCAAAGAATCTTGGCATTGGCTTAAACGCTACCCACGCCTTTACTGAGGCCACCGGCAAATATGTCGCCAGCTTAAATGATGACGATCGGTGGGACAAACACTTTTTAGAAAAACTAGTGCAGCCCCTAGAAGAAAATGCAGAGCTAGCGTTGGCTTTTTGCGACTATTATGTGATTGATGACAGGGGTATCATCAATTGGTCGGCCACTGAAAAGCACACCAAACAAGAAAAGCGCCATCGGCTACCCAAGGGAATACATCAGCCTTTTTGGAAAATTGGCTTAGTCGATCAAGCTGTGTTTACCGCCTCTGCCGCACTTGTTCGTCGAAATGTGACGTGTTGGGACACATTGTTCGAAGCCGGCGTGTTTTGGGACTACTACATTGCCTATTTAGCCTGTCGTTCTGGTGGCGGGGCCTATTACTGTCCAGAGCGTTTATCCTACTATCGAATGCATGCTCAATCTGAAAACATGATGAGCGGCAGCCGCAATATCCAAGCCAAAATCCGTAAAGGTAACGCGGCAACATTTTGCTACCAGCGTTTTATGGATGATGAGAATCTCCAAGACTTTCGCGCCTATTTCCAACAAGAATGGGCCCATGCTAACACGACATTAGGGATTGCGTTTTTGCGGCTAGGACAGCCTGAGCAGGCTCGCTCCTACCTTTATCGGGCGTGGCCTCACCATAAATTTAACCTGCGCACATTGGCGGCCTTAGCCATGAGCTATCTGCCCCAATCACTGGCCCATTCATTGGCTCATACGCGTAACCCTGGATTATTTGTCAGACTCCGATAGAGGAAATTATCACGAGTGCACTCTTCTCCTGTTCAAGATACGTTTGCCTGGTTACGCTTCCGACCTGCCCTTGCTTGGGTGGGGATTTTAGGGTTGGTTTTAATTACAGGCTTGGGGATTCTGGCGGGAGCCGGTGGTATCCTGCGGCTGTTGTTTCCATTGGGGGCAACAATAGTAGGAGGATTGTTGTACGTGCGCTATCCCCTGCTGTATGTCGGTTTTACCTGGTGGATTTGGTTCTTAACGCCGTTGGTGCGTCGTCTGATTGATCAGCAAGGCGGCTGGCAAGATCCCAGCATTGTGTTGCTAGCTCCGCCTTTAGTGACCCTAATTTCTGCCATAACATTACTGCGTCATCTGCCAAATGCTCACCGTCAGGAAGGACTGCCTTTTATCCTGTGCTTGGCCAGTATCGTTTATGGTTTGTTAATCGGATTAATTCAAAACTCTGTGGCGGGGACATTGGTAGCGCTGTTAAACTGGCTGCCTCCGGTGCTGTTTAGTTTTCATCTGTTTATCAACTGGCAAGAGTATCTTGCCTATCGCCAAACGATTCAGCGCAGCTTTCTTTGGGGGGTGCTGGTGATGGGAGCCTACGGCGTGTGGCAGTACCTAACCGCCCCAGACTGGGATCGGTTCTGGTTACCGAATGCCGTAGATACGGATGTATTTGGTCATCCAGAACCGTTGGGTATTCGGGTATGGAGTACGATGAACTCTCCTCAGCCCTTTGCCGCTGTGATGATGGCGGGACTCATTTTACTGTTGAGTAATCGAGGCAGTCTGAAGTTTGCGGCCACGGGTGTGGGGTATCTCTCTTTTCTGCTGACCCTGGCTCGCTCAGGCTGGCTGAGTTGGCTGGCCGCATTGCTGATTTATTTCCCTTCGCTAAAATCACACCTACAGGTTCGACTGCTGGCTACGCTGATGATCATGGCTTTGCTAGTGGTTCCCCTGGTCTCGATCGAGCCCATAGCCAGTGAGATTGCCCCTCGTCTTGAGTCTCTTTCAAACACCCAGGAAGACGGTAGCTATCAAGCCCGGTTAGATGGCTACAACCAGCTGCTGGGGGAGGCACTTGGTGAAGGTGTGGGTCGAGGTTTGGGCACCGTTGTGGAAAGCGACCGTTTGGGCAGGCAGGATAGCGGTATTTTAACCCTGCTGTTTTCTCTAGGTTGGATAGGGACGTTGCCCTATATCACCGGGATTTTTCTGATATTCTTTAAGCTTTTTCAGGCAGCCGAGACTGGCTTGGATACATTTGCCAGTGCGGCCCGTGCGATCGCATTTGGCATTTTTGCCCAGATGGGTCTAAATGTCGCCATGGTTGGCGTCGTTGGCATGGTGCTCTGGGGATTTTTGGGTATCGGCCTGGCGGCATCTCGATATTACACCCAGCTCAAATTTGTGCGTTCCCAATCGATAAACAAGTCGTTTAGTGTTGTCGTCTAAATAGCCACACCCATGATTACAAAAAGACTGATAAAAAACACAAAATATCGAACGGGGCACATCATGGGACGCCATGAGATTCTATTTCAGCTGCTCCCGTTTGCTAAGGAAAATAAATGGAAAAAAGTGTCTCCTGACAAAGATATCTGCATAGAAGGATTTCCTCGCTCGGCTAATTCCTTCTTTTCTAAGGCATTTCGCATGTATAACCCAACTGCAAAGGCGGCCCACCATATGCATGCGCCGTTACAGGTGACTAAAGCTATAGACTATGGGATTCCATGCGTTGTTTTGATT
This sequence comes from uncultured Leptolyngbya sp., assembly GCA_937899365.1. Classification (GTDB taxonomy): domain Bacteria; phylum Cyanobacteriota; class Cyanobacteriia; order Phormidesmidales; family Phormidesmidaceae; genus Leptothoe. Next base: position 1,812 of record CALBPH010000280.1, on the reverse strand, counting down.
CGTAACCCGATTGATGCCATTGCCTCGGTGTTGGTCGTTGATCGTACCCTGTCTACTCGATTTGCGATTCAAAGCTACATTAATTTCTACGAACGCGTTTGGCCCGTTCGTGACAGTATCGTTCTCTCAGATTTTGAGAATACAACAAAATATCCCCATCACGTTGTTGAACGAGTTAACCAGCGGTACGGCACCTCCTTCCACATGGAGCCCATTACCCCTGACGTTCGAGATACTATTTTTAACCAGCTCAAAGAGACCCAAAAGGTACTGAACCAGCCCGAACACCTGGTGGCTATTCCCACGGCGGCAAAGGCCCAGATTAAACAAGATGTGCTGCAAGAACTCGCAGGCCATCCGCTGCTGCCCACCGCCCACCTGCTCTATCAGAGATTTTTGGAAGCCTAACCTGATGAAATCTTTGCTGCCTACTTGGATGCAACGTCGTCAATATCTGCTGGTATTTTTAGTCAGTGCTGCCTTTGCCTGTAGTATCGTACTGCCCAGCCAATCACAAAGCTTATCTGAAACGGCTCGTTCTGCTAATTTATTTATCGATTCTGTTGGCGTTGTGGTGCATTTAAATCGCAGAAACAGTGCCTACAACAACTATGATGCGATCATTAGACCCAGATTGCAGGAATTGGGCATTCGTCATCTTCGAGACGGTGTAAAACGAGATGATGCGACAACACTACAAAAGTTTGCTGATCTGGCTACCCTTGGTATTAAATCTGTGCTGGTGATGGACCCAAGAGATCAGGCAACCGCAGCCGAGGCGGTGGATATTGTCAAAGCGATTCCCACAGCAGTTGAGGCGGTTGAAGGACCCAATGAGTGGGATGTTTGGAAGGATTTAACCTATAAAGGGCAAGCTTTTCCAGCTGGTGTGCGACTGTTTCAATCTGAGCTATATGGAGCGATTAAACGTGACCCGGCAACCGCATCACTTCCTGTCCTCAGCCCAACCGTAGCGCTCTGGCACAATGCTACCCAGCTGGGTGCGGTGGATTGTGACTATGGGGCAATGCACAGCTATCCTGGTGGCGAGCCACCTACGGCGGGGTTAGATTGGCACTGGATTCCGTCGATGCAGCAGATATGCCCTGCCAAACCCTTAATAGCGACGGAGTCTGGATGGCACAATGCGATCTCAGACAGTTCTGGCCAGCCTGGTATATCGGAGGCAGCGGCCGGAAAATATGTTCCTCGTCTGTGGCTAGAGTATTTTAATCGAGATATTCGGCGAGTTTATCTCAATGAGCTAATTGATAAATGGCAAAATGCGGAGAGGGAAGGGAATTTTGGTCTACTCCGTCAGGATGGCTCCCCTAAGCCTGCCTTTACGGCCCTGCAAAACTTGATAGCGTTGCTCCAGGATGTGCCAGGGGAGTTTTCTCCAGGTACCCTTAGCTACTCCATCACCGGAGCAACGGCAGATATTCACCACACTCTGCTACAAAAACAAGATGGACGATTTTATCTGATTCTTTGGCAAGAAGTACCCAGCTTTGATTTGTTGAACCAGCGGGATATTCCGGTGCCGCTCCAGGCTGTTACGGTGAGGGTAGATACAGCTATTGGCATGGCTAATCTCTATCGGCCGCTGCAGTCAACCACCCCTACAGCCCAATATACCAGTCCTAGATCTCTGGTCTTAAATGTTAGTGACGCGCCCCTGGTCATAGAGCTAACTCCAGTGTAAACGCGCCTAGGCCCTGTGAAAAATTAAGCTGATGGGTGATAGCTGGGGCGGTTGGTGTGGAGTTTAAAGCTCGGGGGCCCTTTGAATTCCCTTGCCGGAAATAGTCA
>CALBPH010000279.1 GCA_937899365.1 uncultured Leptolyngbya sp. | reverse complement strand
GTTTGCCATGCTTACGGGCTAATTTTAGCCAGGCTTCAGAACGACGCAGACTGTGTCCACGTAATAACAAGCTGGAAGTCTGCTCGTTGCGTTGCCACTTGAGCGCCTTTGCTAGCAACTGCTTATGCTGATGATAGTAGTCACTGTCTTCCTGCAAGAGCTTAACCAGCTTGGCCACATCCTTACGGTAGGCGCTGCCATCTACATCGTCTTTATTGACGAAGTTGATAAACTGAATGGCCCGCAGGTCGTCAGACACCTGGTCCAAATCAACTGGACGCATCAATAGGGGAATAATCTGCTTGTTGAGCTGTCGAGCATAGTCCAGTTCTTGCTGACAATATTTTGAGGCGAGGGAATCCGGCGAAATCAAATACACCATCCGGCTGGATTCTTCAATCCCCTTATTGATCGACGCCTCAAAATCACCACCTACTTGAATATCGGTGCGATTAATCCAGGTGGTCAGCCCTTCGCGCATTAGAGCCTGCCGTAGCCGATCCATCAGCACTCTGTCCTTTTCGGAATAGGACAGAAATACATCGGTCATCAGACCGTTAGCATTTTTGATGCTTTCGCAGATAAATTCGCACTGAAGCTCGGTGGGCTGACAGGGAGCCTGATCTAAGCTGTCAAACTTTCGGGCGAGCCAGCGTTCTGCCTGCTGCCGACTTTGCCCCACCAACAAGTACTGGGACTGTTTTTGGTGACGCTGCCAGGCTAACGCTTTAGCCAGAATGGTTGTGTGTTCATGGACGTAATCCTGCTGCCGCTCAAAGATATCCAGCAGTCCCTGGAGCGAGGATTGAAAGTCATCAATTCCTTCTCGAAAGTACACCCAGTTGATCTTGCTGATAATGGGGTGCATATTAGGAAAGCTGGAATGCAGACCCTTTTCTTGGTAGTCCTGCCAGTCCGAGTCTGTACCGTTAGGGTTGCGCGCCTGCCAGGTATCGCGATCAATGCTTTCCACATGGAGCAGGGGAATAATACGCTTCCCTAACCGCAGGGCATGCTCAACTTCTAAGCGACAATAGGGCGAATTGACCGAGTGGGGCGCAATGACAAACAGAAAGTTATCGCTACGTTCAATGCCATCGTCAATCTGATTTTGATAGTCCACCCCCAGGGGAATGTCATCAAAATCAAACCAAACGTCAAGATTCTGCTCAACAAGGCAGGCATTTAGCTTGCTGGCAAAGGCTTTGCTATCGGCTCTGCCATAGGAGATAAATGCATCCTGTAAAGCAAATGAGGCTGATGACATGAAATAAAACCAACTTAAAATCCACCCATTCAGCAGTGAGGCATGCTGATGTGCCGTAGCCATATATTTCCCCGGCATCGGTACCGGTTTTTACATTAATAGCGCGTCCGGGAAAAAATGAAACTTGATTTGATAAATCTCTAACGGGATTTAACAAAAATGAAGTAAAAATATTGGGTTAAACTACTTTCTGTCCTGAGGGAAAGACATCAGAGATCTTTCCCTCAGGACAAGAGTGTGATTAGGGCGTTGGGGAATACAGTTCAGGCATACGGTGCAGACACACAGTGCAGCCGTTTTTAGTGGCTGTTTCCCACAGATTTCCCTGTACCGAGGAACCACCCTACTAGGTGAAATTACCAGGGGCTACCTACCAAACTAAAGGCGGCCCAGTAGTAAGGGTGCTTAAAGTCCTCCTGGCCTTCAATAGTCAGTTCATCGGGCAGTTGGCGTGACGCAGCTAGTCCCTGGAGCCGATCGTCCTCAACAAAAATATCGCCCCGTAGCATAGCCAACTGCGCCTCACGCAGAGCTTCTGCCTTGATAGTGGGTTGGTTATCTTGTAGCTGCCGATAAAACTCGATCATTAACCCGGCGGATGCTTCATCACTCACGCTCCATAAACTGGCCACCGACGTTTTGGCGCCTGCTAGGACGGCAAACCCGGCAAACCCTAGCTCGGCAGAGCGATTACCCAGGGCAGTCTGACAGGCACTTAGGGTTAATAGCTCAACTGAGGGTTGATTTAAGCCAATGCTACGCAGCTGATCTAACCTCAGCCTTTCATTGTGCAAGTACAGATAGGACTTGGATAAATCCCCCACATTAAACTCACCATGGGTAGCCAGGTGAATAATGCCATGGGGGCTTTGCTGCCGTTCGTCTTTGAGTGTGTCTAGGCTAAACGCTTTACCCTGGAGCACCGTACTTCTCCATTTAGATGCGATCGCATCTAACTCAACGGGTACACCGGGTAATGACACCTGGTTGGCAAAGGCAGAGGTACCGGCAACCAGGGCACCCACATTACTCAGCTCCCGATAGGTCAAGTCTGTGAGGCTGAGGCTCGGCATCAGCCCAATATTGTAGTTCTCGATCACAAAATTTTCCCCATCGTGAAGTGCGGCTAGGGGAATAGAGCGCAGTCCAGTATCGGCAATAAAGCTAATGGTGTCAATGTTTTGGGCCTCTAATTCAGCCTTCAACGGCGCGACGAGGACTTGATATAGGGCCTGGGCTGGCTGTAGATACGTACGGCTGTTGACCCGGCTAGGGGTAGCCACCTGACGGCGAAAACGTTGGGCCAGTCGCAGCACCTCACCCCGTGTGGCCCCCAGGCGAATATATTGGGGCTCTCCCTCGGCGGTAATTAGCAATAGCTCTAAAGAATCTGACGGCATCGGTGTTTGCAACACATCATCAGACCCTGAAGCAATATCACTGGCCCCAAACACAGCATAGATAAGGGCTGGGCGTTTGCCGGTCTGATCTTGCACCCTGAGCAAATTGGCCTGGGCCGTGGGTAGGTCCGCAGTATTCAACGATTGAGCCGTAATGTCCTGATTAGGCGAGCCATTATAGGTTGGTAACTGTTCCCCCTCAGCCAGGCCGGGCTTTAAATAGTCGGCGACGTCTGTTGTCAGTTTCTCTTCAAAGCGCTTTATTAACACCTCAGGTGTTAGCAATGTAGTATTATCCCTATCCCCAGAGTCAATCCCAGCACGGGGTGGTGTCACAGCTGTCTGGCAGTCGGTAATACACGGATCAATATCGGGAATTTCTTCTGGTAGCGGCTGTTCTGATGGCGGCTGTTCTGGCGGTGGCTCAGCGACAACTATCTGAATATCACCAGCATCAAAACTGCCCAGAAATGGTTCGTTAGGGTTGCCATCGGCCAACGTACTCTCACCGGTCGTTAGGGAGCCCGCCGTACCATTGACCGAGGCATCACCAATGTCAAAGGGTGCCTGGCCACCGTGGGTAATGGTAATTGTACCGTCTGCTTTAAATCCATCCGTCACAATTGTTGCACTGGATTCTTCCGCTTCAAATTCTGGAATAGCGGGCTCTATCTCTTCTAAATCAATAGGGATAGAGCCGATAAATTCTCTAAATTCAGACACACCCGTGACCGGGAAAAAAGAAATTACATCTAGTCCCCGAACAGTGCCAGCGCTAGATTCAACCACAACATCTCCGCCAGCACCGGTATCACTCAGGGTGCTAATCGCCCCAAAGAGACCATCCCCCTGGGACCGGAGACTGACCTGACCGCCGTCAGCCTCAAAGGCATCGGTCACTATTTGAGCAACAGAGACTGAGTCTAGTGACTCAATGGTGACATTACCCGACGGATCTGCCCCCTCATCAAAAATGCTTGTTGTAATCAGCTCCGCCACCGCTTCGGAGCCTTGTAACGCCCTCAGGGTCACATCTCCACCAAGGCTGCTAATGC
>CALBPH010000278.1 GCA_937899365.1 uncultured Leptolyngbya sp. | reverse complement strand
GATAGGTGGCGGTAATACCTGGGTATGGTATAGGCCGCCGGCCATTATGCCGCTTACTTTGGGGCTGATCTGGGGGTGGGACAGTCAAAAGTGGATGATGCCCTGGTGAAAACGTTGGCCTGTGTGGGCTACTTTGGCCTTAAGGGCAATCTGGGCGTGGTACTGGGGCTGCCGTATCACTCCCAGGAACAGTTTGATAGCGAAAAGTCGGAAATCATCAGCCTGCTGACCTCCCCCCATGTCATGGTGTATCGGGGTCAGTCGATGGAAATAAATGTGGAGAAGGTGTGGGTGATGCCAGAGGGCTATGGCAGCCTGATCTGGAGTGAAGCCCAGAGTAAGCGCACCTCTAGTCCTGATTTTCCCAATCTATCGGTGGCCATTGTGGATATTGGTCATCAAACGACTGACTTTTTGGCGATTGATCGCTTCCGGTTTGCTCGCGGGGCGTCTCAAAGTGAGTCGTTTGGGATGGCACAATTTTATGAGCGGGTGGCGGCACAGATTGATGGGGCTGATAGCCAGTCGCTATCGCTGATTGCGGCGGTTCACAATGCAGAGGGGGAGCGCTTTTATCGGCCTAAGGGGGCCTCACGCCCGACAGACCTAGATGAAATTTTGCCCAGCTTGCGTAAGAGCTTTGCCCGTGAACTCTCCCAGCGGTTTTTGGGATGGCTGCCAGAGCGGGCCACGGATGTGATTGTGACCGGTGGGGGTGGGGAGTTTTTCTGGAGCGAGCTGCGACCCTTACTAAAGGAGGCCCGACTTAAGGGCCATCTGGCAAAGCCGTCACGCCAGGCAAATGCCCTGGGTCAGTACATATATGGTGAGGCTCAACTGGCTAACCTCAAGGCTGCTGCTGGCTAGGCTGCTGGCTAGATTGACGGACAACCCCTGGCTATGCGTTATTAGGGGCAGTGTTATTGCTGCTGATTAATTAAACATGGCTGCTAGATCCATCCGTAAGAGCGTTTCCTTCGATGAAAGTGAGGGGGATCGGGCTTTGTTGGATGCGATCGACACCCCCAAGGCTAAACATGCCCAACGCTATAGCGCACAGTGTAAGCAGGCACTGCAGCAGTACTTACTGGCCCAGGAACCCACCCAGTCTGTACTGCTGTTTATGGAGCTACAGCATCAGATCGCCCAGCTGAACGTCCGAGTGGCGGCCCTCGAAGGCGAGACTAACACCACAGCCGCCGCTAGCCCGCAAAATCATCAGATAGATAGCCAGACAAATACCCCAACCAATAGTCAGCCAGTGGCCCAAGGGCCAGACAGCCAGACAGCGGATGAGGCCCCAGATAGTGACGATCCCATTCTCAATCGTCTGGCGCCGCTGTTGATGGACGATTTCTAACTTGCCGGACACAATCTTCAAATAAAGTGTGAACTAACGTTCGACACTTCATCAAATCTTGCCCATCTTTGCGAACAAGGCCAGTAGCATGAGTTTAAGGGTGCATGAAGAACTTTATATATCTGGGGGTTTGATGATCTCACTATTTCCATAGCCCATAGTTCGGACCTGAGTCAGGCCAGCATTACGGCTTTGGAATAGGCGTTTATTCGCTAATGGATAAACGCATTTTATCGGGGGTCATCAGGTAGTTGTCCTAACTAATTGATCGGTTCGCATCCAACTGTAATGGAAAAATTGAATGTAGCGGCGACTGGTCGCTGGCTGTCCCTGGTTTGCGCATCCTTGGGGATGCTGATATCGATGCCCAGGTCAGCCCTAGCCCAGTCCACCCTTACCTGGGCCAGGGTAGAGCTCACTCGCAATGACGTGCAACTCTATACCAATGGCCGTTCGCGCGCCGCAAAAGTCTCTGACGTGCTGGGGCTTAATGACGCCCTCAGCACCGCCAGTCGCTCCCGCGCAGAACTCCGTTTTAACGATGGGTCACTGGCTCGCATTGGCGAGAGCGCCGTTTTTCAATTTACCCCCAATACCAGAAACTTTCGTCTCTCCAATGGAACGGTGCTGCTGCTGATCCCACCAGGGCAGGGACGGACCACCATTCAAACCCCTAACGCTGTCACGGGCATCCATGGGTCGGCCCTGTTTGTCCGATTTGTGCCCGAAACCAACATCACCATCATTGGCGCTCTGACCAATAACCCAGCCGGACCCATGATGGCCTTTAACCAGGATGGCTCGGCGCAGCAGCCGCTCTATGCCGGAGAAATGGCGGTATTGCAGGCGGACGGCACCTTAAATCT
>CALBPH010000277.1 GCA_937899365.1 uncultured Leptolyngbya sp. | reverse complement strand
GTGCTACTCCAGCGCTTAATCGTTATCCATTTGCTGCAGCAGCGTGGGCTATTAGATGGAGACATTTGGTATCTCCACAATCAGCTGGGGCGTAGCCAGCAGCGGCAGCAGGACGCCTTTTTTCGACAAGTGCTTCACCCCCTTTGTACCCAGGGTTTCTCTCTGCCCATGCTAGAGCGCCCTCGGAGCATTAGCTGGGCCGGTCAGATACCCTATCTGGGAGATGTGTTTTATACCCATGCCCTAGAGCGACGATATGCCCAGATTGACATCAGTGATGCACCATTTGAAGCAGTGCTGGTCTGGTTTGAGTCGCCCCTGTGGCAGCAGACTGGCAATAGTTGGCAAGCAAGTACGGTTGGTCTGGCCTTTGAGCACGTGCTAACTGAGGGCACTGAGGAAGCAGGGCAAAACGAAGCGGCAACGGCAGGGGCCCTTGGTGTTTGTTGTGACCTAATTCTCAATCAGTTTATGCTCCGTCATTTGGGTGTCGAACCGGGGCCATCGGCCCCCGATTTTTGGGATATTCTCTTCCGTGGAGAGTCCCAGTATATGCGGCCGCTGATCCAGACAATCTTGCCGCAGTTTTCAGTACTCGATCCAGCCTGTGGTGTAGGTACGTTACTGATTGCTCTACAGCATCGGCTGGTGGATATTTACAGTGGCTTAATTGGCCAGTTAAAGCACTCCCCAGATAGCCAGTTAGACATCTGGCTCAAAGGGTTACAAGCCGAGCACCCTTCCCTACTCAAGACTATCTATCTTCGAATTTTTAGGTACGGTCTCTATGGTGTAGATATTAATCCAGTTGTGGTTGATATTGCCCGACTCCAGTTACTGCTAGGGTTGATCACCCTGGCGCAGCAGCCTCAAGATATTGAGCCCCTGCCAAGCCTCGATTTCAATATTGTTACGGGCAATAGCCTGTTGGGATTTATTCGAGTAGATGAGGCTGGGTTTGATCGGTTGCGAGCCTCAGAAACCATGCTTCAGGGGAATTTACTACAGCCTCTTGTAGCCGAAAATTATCGGACTATTCTGTCGGAGAAAAATATTGCCCTTGAGCACTACCGCTCCCAAGCCTACCTATTGGAGGAGCTGCAGCAAGGTATTCCCCATTACGCTCAGCTAGAGTACTTCCGCGATCGAATCAAATGTCTTGATGACCAGGCCCAGGCCAAACTCAATGAATTGCTGCTAGCCGAGTTTAGTCAAACCTTAGGTATTCAATTTAAAGCAGCTCAACTGCTTGAGTCACCTCGACAACGGTTGCTAGAGATTGAAGACCTCTCCGTATTGCAGCCTTTTCACTGGGGGTATCACTTTAACCACGTGCTAGCTAAATCCAGTGGTTTTAATGTGATTTTGACTAGACCTCCCCAGGGGCCATTGCGTCCTACCACCCCAGAGTTTTTCGAACGATTTGCTGATTTGACCAGCCAAAAGAATATTGATGTGGGTACATTCAAAACGGCCAAACGCTCATTGCTCAATACCGATGCTGATATCGCCAGTGCCTGGCTGTTTTACCAGAGTCAATATTCACTACTGACCGACTATTTTTATCGCTCCCCCAATTACGATCACCAAAGCCCATTGCTAAAAGGTAAACGCCAACGAACTCAGTTACGTAGACATTGGCTTTTTATTGAGCGATGTTTTCATCTTTTAGCTCCCCAGGGTATGTGTGGCTTAATTGTGTCTACTGATATTAAAGAAAGCCCTCGGGGTGTGGCGCTCCGTAGCCTGCTAGAGTCTCAGACCGATGGGGATTGGCTGATGGGTGTATCTGACACCTCCCAGGGAGCTGACCAGGGTCTGCTTTGGTTTTGTAAGCAGCAACCAGACAACGCGCTGCTCGCCTAGTTGGAATAATCAACCGTTAGCCCCAAATCCTTTTCTAGGGTCAAACAGTTGCGACCATCGCTTACCCTGAGTTCATAGTCGACGCGATCCATCAACTGGTGCAAAATTAACCAGCCGTAACCACCCTCTTGGTGGTCGCTTGGGCAGGGCGCTTGGTAATCGCGAATGTCTAAGCCATGCCCTTCATCCCACACCTTTAGGGATAGGAAACTACCTTCGAGACCCAGCCTTAAAACAACGGGGACTTCGGGCCGATCCTGATGGGCATGGCGAACAATATTGGAATACACTTCGACGATCACCAGTCGCAGTCGGCTTTCAATTTTCTGCCAATCTAGGTCGACGGTGGTCCCTAGTTCAGCCTTAAGTGAACTGAGCAGCCAATCTTCTACGACCACTAAAAACTTTAGATCACTGGGGATAGCGAGTTCAGTTTTCATAGATTAAAACGCTACCTCCAAAGACAAAATGGTTTGATCGTCATGCTGTTCACTGTCTGTAGTATTCAGTTGAGTTAGTAGACGCTTAAGATCTAGTCCAGTTGTTTGCTCCACAAGTAGCTGCCATAGACCTGTGTGGTTGAGCATTTGCTGCTGCCCATTAACGCTGACTAACGCTTCGGTAATGCCATCGCTCGCCAGTAATAACGCATCTCCTTCGTTGAGGGTCAAACGTCCTGCCTCTGCTCGCCACCTCGGTAAAATTCCTAAGGGAACGTTGTTGCCTTCCCTTAGATAAGTAGGCTGAGGCGGTATTGCGGTTCCCTGCACAATACTTTTTTGTGACCACACGAGGGGATAAATATGACCCGCGTTAGCGTAGGCCAGTTCTTTGCTCGTTGGGGTATATCGCACCAACACCATGGTGATCATGTGTTCGTTGTTGACGAGATCCGCGTTGAGGGCCTGGTTGAGATTGGCCATCACTAGCTCAGGGCTGGGGGGGGAGCTAGCGGATAATTCTCGGCGCAGTAGGGATATGGCGCTAGCCATAAACAGAGCGGCGGGTACGCCTTTTCCAGAGACGTCTCCTACCGCTAGCCAAATGTCACCTTGGGGATGGATAAAAACCTCATAGAAATCACCGCCTACGGCTCGAGCTGCCTGGCATTGTGCCTGGATTTTGATACCTGGGGTCTCGGGCCAAACCTGATGGAGCAGCTTGTGCTGAATTTGTCGTGCTACTTGCAGTTCTGTGCGTATCTGCTCGGTTTGGCGCTGGACATGATTGTGAAGTTTGGCTTGGGAAATAGCCATCACGACTTGTTCAGCAATGCTATTGATTAAGGCGACTGTGGCGCTGTCCCATGTGCCAGTAATTTGGTAGAGGGCAATGGAGGCCAATGGCGTATCTTGATCAGTAAACTTGGCTGCCAAGCGGGTTAGGGCAATATTGCCATGGGGAAATTTGTCTAGAATCAGCTCTTGGCACGGTGCCCCTGTGGCTGCCAAATCCGAGATGGATTCACCTGTTTTTGCATAGGTGACGGGTTGAGGTAGCTGTCCTAGCTCAACCGCATCCACTGGATATAAAACGGCATAATCGGCTTCAAACGCTTCACCCAGGGCTTCCACAATGGTTTGCAGCGTACTGGCATAGTCTAATGAGCGTCGGATGGTTGTGGTGATCGAATTGTAGAGTTTGACTTGTCTGAGGGACTGGGATAAGTCGCGGGTACGCTGCTTCACCATACGATAGGTATTTGCAGCCTGGTCGATCACCTGGCGCAGCTCGTTGGGCTTCCAAGGTTTAGTAATGTACTTAAACACCTGACCGGAGTTGATGGCATCAACGAGGTCTTCAACATCGGTGTAGCCGGTTAGGACAATGCGGATAGTATCGGGATATTCGTCGGTGGTCAGGCTTAAAAATTCCGTGCCATTCATTTTTGGCATTCGTTGATCGGAAATAATGATTGCCATTTCGCCATGTTTGGCCAGGCATTCTAGCGCCTCTTGTCCGCTGCGGGCTCGATACACATCGTAGTTGCGTCTAAAGGTGCGATGTAGCAACTCCAGATTATCAAGTTCGTCGTCGACAACGAGAAGCTTGAGCTGTTTGTGAGTGGCAGAACTCATATCATCTTGTGGGATATCTGATGCTTGGGACATATTGGTCCAATCTTGGAAAGATAATCACCCAATTCACCCATATTTACCCATCAATAGTAGTGTGCCCAGGGAAGTCCCTGGGCAACTAGGCTCGTTTTGGCCCAAAAATCATATGTTTTTAGGGGGTGAACAATGGCTGTTGGGGTAGCCTTACACCATGGTCTGCTATGGTCTGCACAAGAAATGTCGGTCGGAGATATCGGTCGTTGAGAACTGTAGGTATGGGTCGCTCTGTGGGTTTGGGGTTCTCTATGATGTGTTCGCTGGGGTGGGGGCTGAGAGCCTATGGGCAGTCGTTGCCCCAGGGGGTTGCCGATAGTTTAGGCCAGTTAGATCGGGCTATTTGCTTGCAGCAGTGGGCTCGGGCTATAGAGATTACCAGTGGGCTGATGGCGACATCGAATGTGTCGACTGGGTATAGGCAGGAGTTGCTGGGGTTTAGACGGCAGTTGCAACGGTGGCAAACGAGTTCCCTGCCGCCTACTGTTCAAGCCAGTTGCGATCGCACCCTATCCCTGTTCATCACCCTTGATGAACCCGAGGCTCCTGAGTCCCAGCCCTTAGATTGGGGTCGAGCCTTAGCCACCCTGGGCAATACCCGCCCCATCATTCAGCTAGATGATGGCGTTGAGCCAGCAAACGATATT
>CALBPH010000276.1 GCA_937899365.1 uncultured Leptolyngbya sp. | reverse complement strand
CCATGGTGTTGTTGCGATAGGAAAGTTGAACCTGACTTAAAAAGTTTATTCACACCCAACCACTAAGCGGGCTGAATTACCTGAGACCTGCCTGGGAATTGCCTAGGAATTGTCTAAGTCGTTATGGTTATCCCTGCAAGTCACTGGACCCTGCATTTAACGTCAAAGCATTGCCGAGCCTTAGGGTGATTTCATCTGAAACGTGCTGTATATCCAAGCCTTTATGCCATGGGTGGCAATAATGGCTGAGAATGCATGAGCTGCTCTGGATTTAGAAGAAATAGGATTGGCTGGTTGTCAGCTTGGACAATTAAACCACTAACACATTGAATATTGACCCTGGCCGCATAATTAGAAGGCAGTGGTACGATTGCTGATGCTGAAAACCGTCGCACCGTCGGCGAGGAGGCCACCGGTAATCCAGCTAAATCTCCTTGACGATTGCGAATAATCAGCAGATACCCCTGTTCAGGATGTTCCACATCGGATACAGGCGACTGTGGTGCTGAGGAATTGTCTGGTGAGTGGACGGGGTTACCAAGGTTGCCAAATACTTGATGGCCAATGTCTAGGACCAGTAATTCTTTGCCTTCATGGACCGTTAGGCCGGCACCAGAATGGAGGTAGTCTCCTTGGGTATCGCTTTTAGGAACCACTTTGTTAACGGCAAAAATTGGTAAGGCAAACCATTCCCGCTGAAGCTGGAAGACAATGACCTGCTGAGTCGTTTCACCTTTATTATTTCTGAGGCGCCGAGATTTTAGGGGAGATACAATAGCCATGGAATTTATTAGACTGCACTAAGGGGTTGCTGTTGAAGTACCTGCTCAATCATTTGCAGTAGCTCATGATCTTGGTAGGGTTTAGTAATGTAAGCGGTTGCTCCTAAGCGCATAGCCAGCTGACGATGCTTTTCGCTACCGCGAGAGGTAAGCATAATAATGGGCAGGTTTTTGAGTTTGGCATCGGCTTTAATTTCAGCCAACACACCATATCCGTCGAGTCGGGGCATCTCAATGTCACAGACGATGGCATCCACCGATAGCCCACCAAACAATTGGTCTACCGCATCTTGGCCATCTTTGCCTTGTTCTACGCCATAGCCCGCCTGTTCTAAGGTTGTTCTCAACAGCTGACGCATATTGATAGAGTCGTCAACCACAAGAACGCTGGTCTGCTGGGCCTGTGGCAAAGCCAGCTGCTGACGAGGGGGTTCTTCCTCTACGCCAGATTGCAGCAGGTGACGCCAGCGTTGAGGTCTGCTGGTTTCGTCTTCCGCTTCATCGTTGTCAATCCATTCTAGTAGCTTGGCTGCATCAGCCAAGGGCACCACATGACCATCTTCTAGAATAGTGCAGCCGTTAAAGCCTGCCGGTAAACTAATAATATTCTCAACCTGGCGGATAACAACTTCTCGCTCTCCCCAGAATTTATCAATGTAAATGCCGCTTAAGCGATCCCCTCGACTGATAATCAAAATCGACGGCTCGCTAATAATTGGTGTGGCCTCTGTGACAGAGTTTCGCTGTGGACAACGGAACTCTAGCCACTGATCTAGATGAATCAGCGGCACCGTTAGACCTTCCCAGTTAATAACTTTCTGATCGGGTGAGTCAAAGACTTGTACGGCGTTAAGACGAATCATTTCCTCAATACCGTCGGTTGGGAATGCCAGCTGCATGCCACCACTTTCCACCAACAGAACTCGCACAATGGAGAGGGTAAAGGGCACACTGATGGTAAATGTGGTGCCCAGACCAGGCTGGGTGTCAACTTTAACCTCACTTCGAATCTGTTCGAGGTTGGTGCGGACGACATCCATCCCAATCCCTCGACCTGAGAGGTTTGTGACTTGAGCTGCGGTGCTAAATCCCGGTTCAAAAATCATACCTAGCAGAACGCTTTGGCTCATGCCGTCTAGGATCTCATCCGTCAGCCCCATCTGGTAAGCACGGGCACGAATTTTAGTGAGGTTGATGCCGGCGCCATCATCACTGATGGAAATTAGGGTTTGATTACCTCGGTGGGCCGCTCGGATTTCAATGGTGCCTTGGGGAGGCTTACCGTGAGCCTGACGGGTCTCAGTGTCTTCGATGCCGTGGTCAAAGGCATTGCGCAGCAGGTGCATAAGGGGATCGCGCAGATGCACTGCCACGAAGCGATCGATGAGGGTGCCACCACCAGAGATTTTGAGTTCTACGGTCTTGCCGTACTGTAGGGATAGGTCTCTGACAGTCCTCGGGAATCGCTCAACGATGTCTGACAGCGGCCGCATTCTGGCTCGAGTTACGTTGATCTGAAGAGAATTGGCGGTGCGGTTCAAGTTGCTAGAGGCTAGCTAGATCTCCCGCATATTCAGCTTCACATCACTGGTGACTTCCCGCAGTTGAACCAGGGTTTCGCGCTGATCTTGGGAAAGCAGGTGAAGATCGCTGTAACGGTCGAGTTCTAGGCTGTCGAAGCCTTGCTCGGGGGTGGCGATCTGACTGGTTAATGCTGGTGCGATCGCAGAACCACCTCGAAGGGAAATACCCCCATTCACCCTGTCTGCTTCATGGGTGGGCTTAGCTCCATTACCCGATCGAAATACGGGCAAAGAAGTGGCCACCGACAGCTGATTACAGAATGTTTGCAACTCTGTATTCGTTATTTCCAAGCTTCCCATTCGTTGGGAGAACAGATTCATCAAGTCCTCCATTTGATCCAGGCGCGAGTTCATGGTGTTGCGCTGGATAATGAGTTCTCCAAATAAATCGTTTAACTGAGTTAACAGCTTAATGGGAACTCGAACCGTATTTTCCTGGAGCTCTTGAGCATTAGTCGCAGAAGGTTCCACGGGCTCAACCAGAATTTCTTCAAATTCTTCAGGTTCCGCTGCTGCCTGAGGCTGAAAGAATGAGGAAAACTCAACCTGAGAGTCTGGTTCAAATGACACATCATCAACGATCTCCTCTTCCTCTGTCGCCTCGACAGAAGAAGAGTCAGATTCCATAGAAAAGGAATCTTCAAACTGAAATTCAGATGGATCAAAGTTCTCAATTGCCGCTTCAATGCCATCTAGATCAATATCATCCAGACTGTTGGCAGCGGTATCATCCGCCATGGGGGCATCTGCAGGTACCGCCTCCTCTAAACCAGCCATACCAGAGAACACCTGGTCAGTATCATCCACTGGAGATACTGGGTTAGAAATGTCGACATTTGTGAAATCAACCGGCGTTTCCTCATCCGATATCTCTGGATCGCCAGCATTGTTGAGATTGACAATCGTATCCCAATCG
>CALBPH010000275.1 GCA_937899365.1 uncultured Leptolyngbya sp. | reverse complement strand
TATCACTACTTTGAATACTTAAGGGTGAGCTAAGCTCACTCTAGAGGCGATATCCTTAACCATGCTTAGTGGGGAAACTGTCAATGTTTGCAATGGGACAACGGTTAAAAAGCATAGCAGTTTTGATATTTGGGGTTTTACTATCAGTCGTTGGTAAAGCTCAGGCTGCTCCTATTGTTATTCCTGGCACCAGTGTTTCGCTAGAGCCCCCTGCTGGTTTTACGATATCTAGTAACTTTTCGGGGTTGGAAAATACCCAGAGCGGCTCAAGTATCACCATCAATGAGTTACCCCCTGAAGCCTATGAGGATGTTTCTACCCTATTTGGGACAGAAGAACGGGCAACAGAAGCTCTATTGAGACAGGGTATCGCTATTGAGGAACACACGCTGCTCGATGTGGGTGAAACCCAGGTGCCATTGCTACGGGGAACCCAGCGGGCTGAAGTCGGTGAAGTCATTAAATATTTGACCCTATTTAAGGGTGAGACAACGGTGTTGGTTACATTCAACATTGTTGATCCAAATCAAGTGACCCCAGAAATTGTAGAAGCCACGGTGGCGTCTATTAGTCTGACCGCAGCGCCAACGATTGAAGATAAAGTCTCACAGCTGTCTTTTTCATTTCAAGCGGCAGCTCCCTTTAGTCTTTCTGATGTTTTAAGCGGTTCAGCAGCTCTGTTAACAACGGTTGAAACTCCTGACCCGTCTGGTATGTCCCCCATGGTGATTATTGCGCGGGGACAGAATGTGGTTGATGGTCGGGATATGGCAAATCTGTCTGAAAGGCTGCTGCGGGGTACCAGGGGATTTTCATTAGTGGAAATAGTCCGGCAAGCAACCGTGGATTTTGCGGGTGGCAGTGGCTATATGATTGAAGCCACCCTAGATGGACTGACCGTTGTGCAGTATGCCTATGTGCCAGCTAACGGACGATATATTCGATTGCTGGCAACGGGAGAGAGTGGAGTCTTTGTCGATGTATTGCCGGCGGTGGAAGAGATTGTAGAGTCGGTCAAGGTTGTGGATTAATCGCACGGTCACCGTCTGTGGTAGGGATGGCCTACTGCACGGCAGAATCTGGTGGGGCAAGTTGAATTGTCTGATCTATTTCGACAGACTCTACCCCCGTTATCTCAGAGAGGGACGACCGTTTATCGGTTTCTATTGTTCCAGTTATTATCCCCAGTGTAGAGAGGGTTTGTTCAACCTCTAGACCGGCTTCTTGGAGCTGTTTGGTTACCTGGTCTATCTGTTCTAGGTGAGCATCATCAAGGGATATTGTTACCTTTATTTTGTCCATTTGATCTCCTGGGTTTGCATTAACGACAACTGACCCACCGAGCCATCTACCCATCAGACTCACTGTTACCATAACAACAATTAGCCAATGGGTCAGTTGTTGAAGCCAGCTAGCTTTTTTCATAATTTTCCATGGCCGTTGCCGACTTTAGGCAACCATCGCAACGGCCCTGTAAACATACGACCAATGTAGCGTTTTACATGTTTTACATTAAAGGCGCTTGGACTAAGCCGATGCCAACATCGGTGCCGGGTAGGGTCATCCGCTGGGCATCCCGCATTAGCCAGGCCCAAAGTTCCATACCGCGAGCCCCGGTTGCTTCGGCATAAAGGGCAGCAATCCCGGCCACGTGGGGGGTGGCCATACTGGTGCCGCTAATGCTCGAATAGCGGTCGGGCATGGGCCAGGTGGAATGAATGTCCACACCGGGTCCGGCAATATCTATCTGACCACCGTCTAGGTTGATGGTGCCGTTGGAAAAGGGTGCCACCTGGAGCTGATTGTCCAGAGCCGCCACCGCCATCAGCGTCGGTGCATTGGCCGGATAACTCACAGGATTAGGGGGATTTAGCCGCCCACCGGTGGCGCGATCGGTACTTTCATTACCAGCAGCGGCGATGAGCAAGGAGCCGTTGCGTAGGGCCCGTTGCCCCACCCGCTCATAGATGGGGGAGAAGGTGTCGCCAGGGCGGGTGATGCCCCCCAGAGACATGGAGACCACGGCACAGCCGTTATTTACAGCCCACTCAATCCCAGCCAAAATGCCACTGTCGGCCCCAGACCCTCGATCGCTGAGGACTTTGCCAGCAAAAATCTCAGCGTTGTAGGCAATGCCGTAGCGAGGTAGCTCTGGCGAGTCTTTTGGGCCACAGGCTGTGCCAATGCAGTGGGTGCCATGGCCGTTTTTATCTTGAACGGTCTCACCAACAATAAATGACCGGCTTTGGATAAGACGACCAGCAAAATCAGGATGATTTAAGTCTAGTCCTGTGTCTAGGACGGCAATTTTGATACCTAAACCGCTATGGGGTGACTCTAAAACCCGAGTTGCCTGTAACCCCCAGGTGGCTTTGCAGTCGGTGAACTCTGGAGAATCGACCTGCTTAGCGGCCAGCGTTCCCCGCTGGGGTTCTATTTGCTCGCATAGGTGAGTTGCGGCGTCGCGGTAGCCCCGCAGATAGTCGGAGGATAGCCCCGTCTGCCCCAGGGCATAAACCACGCGTTCTGGTTGGATGGCCAATACGTTTTGATGGGCGGCAGCACTGGCCCGCACCGATTGAGCCTGATCGGGGTCAAGGGGAACCACGGCCACCCCTAGGCGATCAAACACGGAGGCGTTGGGGCTCTCTAGCTCGGCGGTGGTAAAGGCGTGATCTTCAAAATCTGCCGCTCTGGCGATGCCTTGAATCCCTGTCGCATTAGACAAGGCTTGAATCCCAGCGCCTAAATCTTCATCGGGTAGTAGAACCAGGTAGCGTCCAGTTGTTTCTATGGTCATGATTCACCCTTGGTTGTTGCCTATAAGTGTGTTCGGCGGGCGGATCACAATACGGGTTTCGTCTGGGTTCTCGCCCTAGACTCAATACAACTTGCTAAAAACCCATTACGTAGCGATTTATACAAAACTTAAATTAAAAGAGAGATGACAAGATCACAAAAGAGACACTTAATCTCACTGATTAGCGTTATCGAGGGGCGTTATCTCTCTCATTTAGCACGATCACACCACTGGCGATAGGCCAGCTCTAGAGCCTGGCGGGTAAACCAGAGATATAGCCCGGTTAGTAAACCTAACCCCAGGGCTAGCCCCCAGCGTTGAACCCCAATTGCTGCCAGCGTCCAGCTACCAAAGCCAAAGGCAGCGCCATAGGCACATAGGCCGCTGGTAAGCGCGATCGCAACTTGCCAGAACCCCGAACTACTGACAAACCCCAGCCCGCCGCCCACCACCAGACCGAGCACAGCCCCCGTGATCGCCC
>CALBPH010000274.1 GCA_937899365.1 uncultured Leptolyngbya sp. | reverse complement strand
ACCATCCATACCCTAGTTCTTTCCCACAAAGTGCAAGCCTTGCAGATCAGCCTCATTGGCTTCCATCGATTTGCCCCCACGCTGATCGACTTTCCCCAAGGACGCTACTACGGCAACCTCGATCAGGAGGCATTATTGTGTTTGCTGAAGCAGCAGGGCGACATCGAACCATTGCTGTCCACCTATCGCGGCTGGAGTCTGTTGCCCAAACCCTTACAGATTCTAGAAGTCGAGCTGTTGCGACGGCATCAATGGGACTGGCTACAGGGACGCGTTGCCGGTCGTCTTCTCAAGCAAGACAAGGGCCGTACCCGGGTTGAGCTTTGGTTTGAATCAGCCCAGCAGCCCTTGGTCCGATACACAGGGGAAATTCATAACAATGAGCTGCAACGGTATCAACGGGAGCCCGCTGAGAACGAGACGGCGGCTCAGTTAATCCACCGTAAAACTGGATAAAATCTCTTTTATAGAGATTCAACCTACCCTTAAGCGTGCCAAGGGGGTTGCGGGTTTGATCGGTTATCCATCAGCTCCGGGGCAAGTTCGTTATGGCCTCAATCAGGCTGTGGTTTTCCTTTTCTGTACCCACCGAGATGCGTAGCTTGTCATCTAAGCCCGCTTGCTTAAAGTAACGCACTAAAATTCCTTTCTCTTTTAGGGCTAGATAGAGAGATTCTGCATTGTGTTTACTTGGGGTGGCTAAGACAAAGTTGCCGTGGGACTCTAGGACTGAAAAGCCTAGCTGATTCAAATCTATGGATAGCTGGGCTCGTGACGCTTTGATTTGGTCGGCCCGGGCGATTTTATAGGCCTGGTCACGGATGGCGGCGGCGGCTAAGGTAATTGCGATCGCATCCACGTTATAACTATCCTTTACCTTAAACAGCCCTGACAGCAGCGTCGGATTTGCAATGCCAAACCCTATGCGTAAACCCGCCAATCCATAGCCTTTAGATAAGGTGCGCAAGATAATAACATTATCAAACTCTTGGACCAACGACAGAGCTGAACCCTCAGCAAAGTCAACATAGGCCTCGTCAATCACAACAACGCCGCCTGCCTGCTGTGCTAGTGCTCGTAAATCCTGTAAAGGCACAACATGGCCAGAGGGACTGTTGGGCGTTGCGATTAGAGTAATAGCTCCCTGAGCCGCAACGAGAGTCTCAATGGGTAGCTGAAAGTTCTCACGATACGGAATCTCTACCACATTGACCGGTTGTATGGCGGACAGCGTTCTGTACAGCACATAGGTGGGCGTTGGATAGACGACCTTACGCTCTTGCCCCTCTGCACAGGCTCGAATTAACAGATTTAAAAGATCGTCGCTGCCATTACCCACAATGATCCAATCGGCAGGCACCTCCAGAACCTCGCTGATTGTCTGGCACAGCTCCTTGGCGTAGGGATCGGGATATCGTCTGAGATAGTCCACATCTAGGGTTTGAAGCGCCTCTTTTACCTTGGGTGATGGCGGATAAGGGTTTTCATTACTGTTAAGTTTAATGATATTGGCTCCCCGTGCAGGCTGTTCACCAGGCACATAGCCAGTCATTGCATCAACCGCAGAACGAAAGTAACCCATAGTAAATCTAGACACGTCTTCATCATTATACGAACGAAGTATGCCGTTGTTGATTTGTTGTAGTTGATTTGTTGCATGTATCAGGTTTGTTACGACTCTGGATATCACTCAAAGCCATGAACTTAATTTTTGAAAAGTTCTAAAAGAGAAAATGTTGAGTCGATTTTTTGCAATCCCTCCCATGAGAAGACATCATCACTTCAGTATTTTTATATCCCGATTTAGAAGATGAATCGATCTGTTAGACGTACCACACATCAGTATCTTGAAGATAAAATTGTCCATCAGCAACGCCCTTTATAAATATTCAGAGAAAAAATCAGAACCCTGTATTATCCTTAGCTGTAGGGTATCTGCTACATACAAATTTACCTATCTCAAATAACCAAACGTTGCTCCTGGGAGTGCTGTAATGTCTTTTCAGCTATCTTGGCCATTGCCCGATTTTGCTCAAGAGATTGGAGCATCTATTGGTAATCTGCCCGTTACGGACCTGTCTAAGATATCGATTCGTGACGTTGCCCACAGCCTAACGCCAGACAGCCTAAATAATGAACCGATTGCAGTAGTTCATGGGGTTGATACCCTGATAAGTCAAGCCCTAGGGCAAGTATCACCCAACCTTGTAGTATCAGCAGAGCCATTAGAACAGACGGTCGCCAACCAGGGCAACGATGTGCTGAATAATTTACCCCTAGACGGTCAGCTTGTCAGTGAGAGCAAATCGGAAGACTTAATATCGTCGTCTCAGGTCTCGACCCAGGGCTTTTTCGATAATTTCTTCAGACGAACGGTTGCGACGTTTGATTTGAATGCTGATTTGACCGATGAAGACAGCTTTTGCGATCTGCCCTGTCCCTTCAATCTCCGTTAAGATGAATCAGGGCGTCCGGAGCTTTCTGGATTTCCTATTTGGGAAGACAACCCAGTTATTAATGGTTTGAGGCAGATTGCCGATGACCAGCCTGGATTTTCTACGGTTTCGGCAGGCTATTTCCGGTTTAATCGCCCCCTGGCTGACCTAGATCCCGAGGATATTATTCCAGCCGACCAGCAGTCTCCTATTTTATTAATCGATGTGGATCCTGCTTCGCCTGAACGGGGTCAGCTCTATCCCACCATTGCCTCCACCCCTCGCCCCGATTTGAACTATGTACCTGATTTTCTGCTGTCAGTGGGGCCAGCACCCGGCATTGTTCTGCATCCCAACCGTCAATATGCCTATGTGGTCCAGCGTTCTCTCCGAGATATATTTGGGCGACGGTTAGGGACTCCTGACGCCCTAGAGCGCCTCTTAGATGACAGTCCACCGCAAAACCCTGCGGAGATAGAAGCCTATGAAATCTATCAGCCCCTGAGAGAAACACTGCAACAGGTGGGGCTGTCTAGTCGAGATATTGCAACGGCAACCGTGTTTACAACCGGTGACCCCGTGGGCGAGCGATATGATTTAACCATTGAAAACCTGCGGTTAGATCCAAATGATGGAGCCACCCATGAACGGTTCTGGGAATTCCATGGCACGATTGAGTTTCCACAATTTCAGCAGGGAACACACCCCTATAACGCTGAGGGATAGTTTGAATTTACGCCGGATGGTATGCTGCTGGAGCAGCGAGTAGAAAGTGCGCCCGATGTGATCACCATTCCTAAGGGGCAGCCGTCTCCTGAGGATGGGTTTCCCCTACTGATTTACCAGCATGGTTCCAATGGTTTAAGTACCCAAGTGGTGGATCGTGGCCCAATTTTAGAGCCCGGTGGTGAGAGAGTTCCAGGTCTGGGGCCAGCCCATGTTGTGGCTGAATATGGCATTGCAACCGTCAGTAGTGCCCTACCCCTCAACCCAGAACGTCTCGAGAATGCTCCTACAGATGCTTACCTCAATTTTGCTAACCTGGCGGCGTATCGAGATACCTTCCGCCAGGGGGTGTTCGAGCAACGGTTGTTGTTAGAGGCGTTAGAAGACCTTGAGATTTCAGCTGAGCTAATTCCTGAGGAAGATGCCGACTTTAGTGTAGAAACTGACACGGTCGCTGTGTTAGGCCAGTCCTTAGGGGCTCAATTTGCCAATATGCTCGGTGCCATAGACCCTAATGTGGGCGTTGTGATTCCTACCGGGTCGCCTGGATTGTGGCCCCTCCTCATTCCTGAAACAGAGCTAGCAACGGCAGCTGGCTTATTACTGGGGACATTGCAGCCCCTTGACCCACTGTATCCAGGATTGCAGCTATTAGAGGCTGCCTGGGAAGTGGCCGACCCGATTGTCTACGCCCCCTATCTAGCCCAGCGACCGTTAGACGGACACCCGGTTCGGTCTGTCTATAAACCCGTGGGGCAAGGAGATACGGAAGTGCCTGAGGTCGTATTTAATGCGATGGCGTTGGCC